>BQMV01000304.1 GCA_022181005.1 Anaerolineaceae bacterium
TGGGCGAAGATCGCATCGGGTGTCTGCGAGTGCGTCGCGCCGAGTTGACGTCCGCCGCCGCCGACGGTGCGAATCACCAGCGGAACAGTGAACTGTCCGCCAAACATATAATGCAATTTCGCGGCTTGATTGACAATATAGTCCATCGCCGAGAAAGCGAAATTGATGGTCATCAACTCCGCTACCGGGCGCAAGCCCGCCATCGCCGCGCCGATCGCTCCGCCGACAATCGCATTCTCCGCAATCGGCGTGTCTTTGACGCGCTTCGGTCCATATTTATCGTAAAAGCCTTTGGTCACAGCGTACGAACCGCCCCACACACCCACTTCTTCGCCCATGATGAATACGTTCGGGTCGCGGTCCATTTCTTCCATTAACGCTTGCGAGATCGCCTCGCGCATAGTAATTTTAGCCATAGTCGTTTCCTCGCGCGTCCGCTTGCTACGCGTTTGTTTCCTCTACATAAACATGCTTGAATAACTCGTCCATATCCGGCTCGGGGCTGGTTTCCGCAAACTCAATTGATTTCGCCACTTCTTCTTCGACGCTCGCTTCAATCTCGCTAAGCTTCTTAGCGCTCGCAATTTTATTCTCAATCAGATATTTATTGAAGACGCCGATCGGATCTTTCTCGTGCCATTTCTTAACTTCGTCGCGCGAACGATAGCGCTCAGGGTCGCCCATCGAGTGACCTTGATAACGATAGGTGTCAATTTCGAGGAAATACGGCTGTCCTTCTTTGCGAACGTAATCAATCGCTTCTTTCGCCGCCTCGTATACCTTCATCACATCCATGCCGTCCACCTGGCTGCTCTTCATGGCGTAACCATCCGCCTTCTGATAAATTTCCGTCACGGCGGACGCGCGCTCAACCGCTGTGCCCATGCCATATTGATTGTTCTCACAGACCCATAACACGCGCAAACCCCACGCTTTCGACAGGTTCAACGCTTCATGGAAGTAGCCGATATTTGTCGCTCCATCGCCGAACATACAAATAGTGACGTTATCGTTGTCTTCGTATTGATCGCGGATGGCTAAGCCCGCGGCAATAGGCAAATGCCCGCCGACGATGGCATGCCCGCCCCACATATTCTTCTCTACGCTTGCCATGTGCATCGAGCCGCCCTTGCCTCTAGACATGCCCGTCACTTTGCCGAGCAACTCTGCCATAACTTCATCGGCTGAGATGCCGCAGTTAATAGCGACGCCATGATCGCGATAGGCGGTGATGACGCGGTCGCGATCTTCGCGCGCCGCGATCAGTCCCGTGCCGACAGCTTCTTGTCCGATATATAAGTGCATAAATCCGCCGATTTTGCCGGCTTGGTACAATTCCATGCCGCGTTCTTCCACGCGGCGAACCAGCACCATTTGATGATACATATCTAATAATTGTTCTTTCTTCATTGACAATGCTCCGCTAAAAATGAGATTTCACACGCTGGAACGCACACAAAAACAACACCAGAGAGCCTCTGGCGTTGTGATATTCAACTCCATAGACTCATTATATCAGGTATTCCGACCTTTCTCCTCTAAAAACGCTCGTTAGAAGCGTCTTTATATTCGGGATAGAATTCCTTGCAATTCTATTGATATTAAGCGCAAGATTTGCTATAACTGAGACCGATCCGTCAGAATCATTCATTTACATACACAAGGAGAATCAGATGAAACTTACCCCCCCTAAGAAAGCTACTTTTTGGGTTAGCGTTGTTCTTAATGTGCTTGGCTTGCTCGGCGCCGTCGGCGTAGTCGCTGCTTTGAGCGCATACGCGTTCTGGTTTGCGTTTGTTGGGTTTGTCGTCCTCGTCGCAGGGCTGGCGTTTAAAGGCTTCTAGTCTATCAAACTTGACGGATCGCCCAACTCCCCGCCTATGCGGGGAGTTCTTTTTTTAAGATACAATCGACTCGTTCGTTATCCAAACCCGCTCGGAGCGTCTCCATGAAATCCAAAAAATTCAAACGACTGCTCGCCATTCTCTTCGTCGCGTTCGTCGCAGCGATTATTATTAATCCCAAGGCGCCAGCGACGAAGTACTACGATAACGCCCCAAAACCACTCGTGATCGCGCATCAAGGCGGAGACGGCGTATGGCCCGGCGATACCATGTTCGCGTTTGAGAACGCCGTTCGCATCGGAGCAGACGTCCTTGAGATGGACGCGCATATCACCAAAGACAATCGTATTGTATTGATGCACGACGAGAAAGTGAACCGCACGACCGACGGCGTAGGACTCATTGAAGATCTGACGCTCGACGAATTAAAACAACTCGACGCCGCCTATAACTGGTCTATAGACGACGGCGCAACCTTTCCTTATCGTGGACAGGGCATCCAAGTCCCCGCGTTAGACGAACTCTTTGAACGCTTTCCCGCAATGCGCTATGTGATTGAGATCAAACTGACGCAAAACCCGATTGACCAACCGCTATGCGATTTAATTCGTAAACACAACATGCAAGACAAAGTTGTCGTCGCTTCTTTCCATGACGACGCGATGAAAAATTTCCGCGCCGTTTGCCCCGAAGTCGCCACATCCGCCTCGCGCGGCGAAGTGACCAATTACGTCTTGCTGGGCAAGGCGTTTCTATGGGGCTTCTACTTACCGCATTTCCAGACGATCCAACCGCCGTGGAACCCGGAAGATTCACTGGGTATTCAGATCATGACCGAACGCTTCATCCGCGAATCGCACGCGAAGAATATCCGCGTCGAACCGTGGACGGTTGACGATCCCGAATTGATGAAACGCTATATCGAATGGGGCGTAGACGGCATTATTACCGACCGACCCGACTTAATGATCGAACTATTAAACCGCTAAGCCGCCTTATGAACGTTTTCTACTCCGAAACGCACCGCAGACACAATCCTCCTTTCGAAGTATTCGATGGCGGCGTGCGCGTTCCATATCTCGAAAATCCCGACCGCATGGATCGCATCTTGCGCGCGCTGCTCAAATCAAATTGGGCGAAAATCCTCGAACCGCTGGATTTTGGACTCGACCCGATTTTTGCCGTGCACGATAAAGAATATATTGATTTCCTCGCCTCTTGCTGGATCGAATGGCTGGCTTCCAAACCGCAAGACCCCGCCGTCTTTTTACCCGCCACATTCGCCCTTCGGCGTCATCCTCACAAACCAAAGTCGCTGCTGGGGCGCGGCGGATATTACATCATGGATTTGAGCGCGTGTATC
>BQMV01000305.1 GCA_022181005.1 Anaerolineaceae bacterium
GGGATTATAGCATGCGGGTTTACATTTCTGTAGACTACGGCGCGCTGTGAATGCGCTGGCTTGACACATCGCCCCCTGTAATCTAAAATAATACACAATTCATCTTGAATTGAGCGCGTAGGAAATACACGGCTTGAAATCTTTAGAGGAGGGCTGGTTTGTCCAAATCTCGCACACAACAAATGGTGGATAGGCTTCGCGAACTGCAAGCCTCGTCGCCTGATATTGAAGCCTCTGCGGTGGTGAGCGTTGACGGTCTGAGCATTGCTTCAGCATTGCCGCAAGGCGTGGAGGAAGATCGCGTTTCAGCGATGTCTGCCGCGATGCTCTCGCTAGGCGAACGTATTGCAACTGAACTGGGGCGCGGCTCGCTGGAGCAGGTGTACATTAAAGGGGAAAAGGGATATGTGGTGTTAATGTCTGTAGGAGAAGAGGCGGTTTTGACTGCGCTAGCGCGCGAACAGGCGAAACTAGGTTTGATCTTCCTCGACATGCGTCGCGCCGCGGAAGACCTTGCAAAATTGATCTGATCGGAGAATCTATGAGCCCTGTTCAAAAGGCTGGTTTATACTACCCTAACAAATTTGGTTTAATCATCATTAAGTCTCTCGAAGAAGTGATGGGCAAAAATGGATTGAACGCCATTTTGAACCTTGCCGGGATGGATAATTACATTGACAGTTACCCCGCCGATAACCTCGATAAAGGATTCGACTTTGGCGAACTTTCTGCGATCGGCGCGGCGCTGGAAGACATGTACGGTCCGCGCGGCGGACGCGGGCTTGCGCTTCGCGCTGGACGGGCGACTTTTTCGGATGCGTTAAAGAACTTTGGCGCGCTGGCAGGCGCGGCAGACTTGGCTTTTGTTGTGCTTCCGCTGCAGGCAAAATTGAAAATCGGCATTCCCGCGGTAGCGAAAATCTTCTCGCAATTGAGCGACCAGCACAGCACCGTAGAAGAAAAAGACTCTGAATTTATTTATACGATTCATAAATGTCCGGTCTGTTGGGGCAGGACGAATGCCGACAAACCGGTTTGCTATCTAGCTACGGGTTTGTTGCAAGAAGCGCTGAAGTGGGTCTCTGGCGGGAGCGAGTTTCGCGTCAACGAATCCAAGTGCGTAGCGGTGGGAGATGCGGTCTGCGAATTTGTCATCCAGAAAGAACCGATTAGTTAAATAGGGACGACGTGGCTGAAGTCAAGGCGAAAATTCTCATTGTAGAAGACGATCTGGACGTCGCAGAGATGCTGAACGCGTATTTTCGCGTTCAAGGTTACGAAGTGTTCACTGCGAACTGGGGCGAAGACGGCGTGCGCGCCGTTCAAACGATTCTGCCCAACTTGATTATCCTTGATATTCGTCTGCCGGATATTGACGGATTCGAAGTGGCGCGCCGCGTCCGCTCGGACCGCCGCACGCATGAAATTCCGATCATCTTTCTGACTGAGAAACGCGATCGCGTGGATCGCCTGCAAGGTTTCGAAGTCGGCGCGGATGATTACATTACCAAGCCGTTCGATGTGCAAGAGCTGCGCTTGCGCGTTCGCAATGCGCTCAAACGCGTCAGCCAGACCTCTCTAACAAATCCTGTGAGCGGATTGCCGGAAGGCGACCTGGTGGAAGAGAAACTCTCCGACGCCGTGCACAAGAGCGGACTGTCGCTATTGCATATTTCGATCCGGAACCTGCAAGCGTTTCGCGATTCGTATGGATTTGTCGCTTCAGACGATGTTTTACGCGCCATTAGCCTGATGATCTTTAACACGCTAAAGGAAACGGGCGCGCCGGAAGACTTTCTTGGTCATCTTACGCCGTCCGATTTTGTCGTTGTGCTTTCGCCTGAAACGCTGCGCTCCTTCCGCGAGAAAATTCAGGCGCGGCTCGAACAATCGCTGGATTATTTTTATCCGCTTAGCGACCGCAATCATGCGGCGCAAAATTCAAATCGCCTATCGGTTGAGGTAAATGAGATCGCCTCGGTTTATGGGCGGTATGTGAATGCGGAACAGCTCAAGAAAGACCTGCTGGCAAGAAGTTAAGGAAAAATAGAAGTGATTTTATAAAACGCGAGCGCGGGCTTTTGCCTGCGCTTATCTTTTATAGCGCTCGCACAACGCTCGCCATTCGTCAATGCTTAACGTCTCTGCACGGCGGCGAGACTCGATACGCGCTTGTTGGAGCAGCGTCTCGGCTTGCAGCGGCGCGATATGCAGCCCAGCGGATAGCGAATTGCGAAGCGTCTTTCGTTTTTGACTGAACCCAGCCTTGGTTAATTGAAAGAACGTCTTTAGGAGTTCCGGTTCGATGCGCGGATTGGGAAAGATGTCCACGCGCAACACGGCTGAATCTACTTTGGGGGCGGGGAAAAACGCTTGCGCGGGAATGCGAGCGACGATGTGCGGTTCGCCGTAGATTTGCACGCTCAATGCCAATAGACTTAGATCGCCCGGCTGAGCGCAGATGCGCTCGGCGACTTCCTTTTGAATTGTCAGTACGATGCGGCGCGGCTTTATTTCGTTTTCCAATAAATGACGAATGACTGCCGATGTAATGTAGTAGGGAATATTCGCGACGACAATATATTCGCGCGCTGTAATTAATTCGCGCGGCGCAAGTTTGAGAATGTCGCCTGCCACCACGCGAACGTTGTCGTAGGGGGCAAGGACTGTCCGAAGCGGTGGAAGCAGTCTGTCGTCAAGCTCGATCGCAACGACTTCTCGCGCCGCCTGCGCTAAATGGCGCGTCAGGCTTCCCAGGCCGGGCCCGATCTCCAGCGCGGAATCAGTCGGAAGGATTTCGGCGGCAGCGGCGATCGTTTCAAGCGCAAGATCGTCGCGCAGAAAATTCTGCCCCAGCGACTTATCGGCGCGCAACCCGAAGCGCTTAAGGAGCGCGGCAGGGTCGAGGTGTGAGATAGCCTTCATACGTTTATTCCAAACTATAGACGATATTAGCGGGGACGGGCGTTAGAAAATATACCGTGACCCAGGAATGCCACGGCACATAATCGTCGTCGCTGTACGCGACGTCGATCCAGGGTTTGCCGACGCATCCGCCGCAAACGTCTCCAACGATGGCGCGGCCGTAGCCGGGAATATAAAGCGCTTGCCCGCCCATGGCAAGATACCAATCGTAGCGCATGCCGGCGATGCCCTTTTGCGCTTTTGCGCCGCTTGCAGTTCCACACGAG
>BQMV01000306.1 GCA_022181005.1 Anaerolineaceae bacterium
AACAATCGAGGCAGGCATCGCGGGAGCGCATGCGGCAAGAGCAAACATCGCCGCGAAAAGCAATTTAAGTATCTTCTTCATCCTTATCTCCAATTTTGTTATCAGAGAATAGAAGAATTAACTTGTGAAAAGTTCCTCAAGGAGCGCCGACGCGTTATGCTATCGGTTAAAGTCTCTTCGCGTGAACAATGTAATCCCCGCTGCCGCAGAGACATTAAGCGATTCCACCCTCGGGTTGATCGGAATCCGCGCCTTGAAGTCGGCGGCGTTTTCGATCTCAGGCGAGCATCCCTCTTTTTCACTGCCGAAGACGATGAGCAAGCGCTCAGGGATGGATGCGATTTCATCCACCGTTTTTTTCGCATCGGCAGATGTGACGAGCAAAGTTTGATTGTTTTGTTTGCAATACTCGATCAATTGGCTCGTCGTCGCGGTCATCACAGGCAACGAGAACAGATAACCTCGGCTCGCACGGATCAACCTGCGATCGTAAATATCCAGCGGATCCATATTCAGCAGGATCATCCCACCCACGCCGAGAGCCAGCGACGTGCGGATGATGTTGCCGATGTTCCCCGAAATGCTCACGTCTTCCAATACAACCACATCTTTGGCAATAGTTTGCAATTTCTCCAATCCAACAAACTTAGGCGTTTCAGCAATAGCAAAGATGCGCGAAATTTTATCGTTCTCAAAGAGTTTCTTCGTTGTCCGCTTTGCCACCTCGTGGATGGTTGCACCGGCGGTCAGTTTCCGTCTCAACGCATCTGAAATTTTGTCCTCGCCTGAAAAATAGACGGATTCAATTTCAATCCCCGCTTCGAGGGCTTGGAAGATATTCTCCTCATCGTCAATGACGATCTGGTTGAGTTCGCGCCGTCCCTCGCGCGTGAGCAGTTTGCGGATGGGTCCCGCGAGGGGATGGTTGAGAGAATCAACAAGGAAGGGGTTGTTTGCGGAGGGTTCGTTCATAGTTAAGATAATATGCGGTTATGGCGAGAGCGTCAAGGTAAAATTATATATAGGAGCAAAGTATACTTCGCCCCTATATATAAGATGAATATTATTTATCGAGACGAACGCATCCTCGTAATCAATAAACCATCCGGACTGCCCGTCCTGCCTGACGGGTGGGAGAAGGATTCGCCGTATTTGGCGAAAATATTGGAAGAGGAATTCGGAAAGATGTGGATCATTCACCGCTTGGATAAGATCACCAGCGGCGTGATGGTCTTCGCGCGGGAGGCGGAGAGTCACCGCGCGTTGAATATGCAATTTGAAAATCGCGAGGTGGAAAAGGTCTATCATGCCATCGTGGAGGGGCATCCAAAGTGGGAGGAGAAAACGGCGAAACATCCGCTGCGAGTCAATGTGGGGCATAAGCATCGGACGGCGGTGGACGACAGGAACGGGAAACCGTCGGAGACGCGATTCAGGCTGATTAAACAGTATCAAACCGCAGCGTTGATCGAGGCGACGCCGAAGACCGGACGAACGCATCAGGTGCGCGTCCATGCGCGAGCATTAGGGCATACGCTCGTGGGAGATATTCTATATGGCGCGGCAGAGTCAAAGATCATCGCGCGCCCCGCGTTGCATGCGCTAACATTGACGTTCGCTCATCCCGTTACGCAGGAACGACTCACGTTTAAAGCGGAGTATCCGCCCGATTTTTCCCGCGCCTTGAAATTTTTGTAAGTTGAACGCGCCCCGCCGATTGTGGTATCCTTTGCCCGATGATTTCACATCCTTCTTCCCCTATTAGTTTTCCCCAACTCGACATTTTGCCCGTAGAAAGTTTAATTCTGCACGAAGAGCATGACCGGCAGCGCAGCGCGCCATTAATTGAGAAATTGCGCGGCGCAGGCGTTTTACGCAACCCGCCGATCGTCATGCCGCTGACCGACGGCTCGCAGCGCTACATGGTGTTGGACGGCGCAAACCGCGTCACATCATTGCGCGCGTTAGAATTTCCGCATCTCGTGGCGCAAATCGCGCAAGCGGACAATCCGAATGTCAATTTGCAAACGTGGAATCACGTTGTTTGGGGAATGAGCGCGCGCGCGTTCATGAGCAAACTTGGCAAGATCAAGGGGCTGGAAGCCGTCAAGGTCAACTCACGCCGGTCGCTGGATGCGCCAAAGTACGCGCCGGTTCAAATTCGTCTGCCGAACAGGGAGCTCTATCTGCTCATGGAAGAGCCGTCTGACCTGCCCAAACACATCGAGACCTTACACGCCGTCGTCAACGCTTATAAGACCTCCGCTTCGCTCGACCGCACGAGCCAGACGTTAATCGAGCCGTTCCGCCCGATCTATAAAGATCTGACCGCGCTGATCATCTTCCCGCGCTTCAAGATTCGCACGCTGCTAAAACTGACCTCGAACAATATCGTACTGCCGACGGGCATTACGCGCTTTACGGTATCGCCGCGCGCCTTGCATGTCAATTATCCCTTGCACGAGCTATCCAGCGGAAAGCCGATTGACTATAAACGCGAATACCTTAAACGCTGGGTGGACGCGCGCGTAGAGCAAAAAGGCGTACGTTTATACGCCGAGGCGACTTATTTATTCGACGAGTAACCGATGACATTGGATTTCTTTTCTCCTGAAAACAGTATGCGCGCAACGCCGGAAGAGACATCTATTCTCTCTATGGGCGCGAAACCTTATTCAGACGGATATCGGCTGCGCGTCAACATCGAGATCACGCCGTTTCAAAAACAACCCTATGTTGAAATCCTGCTGATTAACGCCGAAGGAGAGGAGGTCGCGTCAACGAACATCATCGAGCCGATGGGCTGGAAGCTCGAGTTCACTATGCACCTCCGCGAGGAAGAATTGAAAAATCCATACACGCTGCAGGCGACGTTGTACTACCCCGACGGTCCCAGCAAAGAACCGCAGACATTTTCGTTCAACGTAGAGCCGCCTTCCGATGTGGAACAAGCCTAAACTCCAACGCCGCATCTAAAACGCTCCACGCTATGTTAAAGTTTTTCTTCCGGCTGACGTTCTGCTTCATTGTTCTATTATCGCTCTCTGCATGCGTTCGTCCAATCGCGGAGGTTGAAGGTCTAACGCCGTCATCAAGCTAGCTAAGCGAACCGCCCATCGCCGTTACAGCCGCTTCGACGAACGACGTAGAAGCAATCCTGTTTTCGTATGAAGAGGACGGGTTC
>BQMV01000307.1 GCA_022181005.1 Anaerolineaceae bacterium
AACGAAAAAATCAAGGTCTTCGCTGGGGATACGCCGCAGGGGGTTGTCTAAGGCTTTCTCCATCGGTATGCCGATCTGCAGCTCTTGCACTAAGCGCCTAAATTCATCTGAAATCGGAGAGGGCATTTCGCGGCTCACCGCTTCCAACGCCTGCGGCGTCGAATAGCCGGCGCGCAGACCATTAACCATCAAGTTCAGCATGTCAGACAGCTGGCTGTTAAATTGTTTCAAGCGTTGCGCCTGTCGGCGTTTGACGTAAAACCGGGGCGCGAAAAAGCCGATCACGCCTCCGATTAAGGCTGAAATCCAACCATTGCGCGGCTGAATTAGATAGCCTAACGTAGACAAGCCAATTACTGCGATAACAATCAGCGCGTAATATTCGGCGACCTTCAATTTCATATCGGCGCGCGCAAGTTCGCGCGCAACCCGACCGCCCGATTCTGAACGCGCAACTCTGCGATTCAGCCATTCAGTGACAAGAGTATCTTCCTTCTCTTTGGCGTTCGCGGCAGGCTTTTCATCGTCTAGAAATCTCCCCAGCCGCTCCTCGACAAGCGAGCGCTCGTTCAACACAGTCGCCACTGCTCCAATAATAAGCAGAACGAGAAGAATGCTTCCGCCGATTGCAATGATAGAAAGAAGGGTCATTTCCGCTTAACGACTCGTTCTAGTAACGTCGCCTCTCTCCAATTCCAAAAATAGACGGGGGCAGGTTAATGCCCGCCGCTTCGATCTTATCAATAAATTTGGGGCGCAAACCGCTCGGTCTGAGCCGCCCGACGATCTGTCCATTTTCGATGCCTGTTTGCTCAAACACAAAGATGTCGGTCATGGTGATCACATCGCCTTCCATGCCGCTGACTTCGGTAATGTTGGTCACTTTGCGCGTGCCGTCGCGCATACGTTCTTGATGGCAAACAACGTCAACCGCCGAAGTGATCTGTTCGCGAATCGCGCGCGACGGCAAATCCATGCCTGCCATCAACGTCATCGTCTCTAAACGCGAAAGCGTATCGCGCGGGCTGTTGGAGTGCAAGGTCGTCATAGATCCATCGTGACCCGTATTCATCGCCTGCAACATATCTAACGCCGCTTCATCGCGAATCTCGCCGACGACGATACGATCGGGACGCATACGCAGCGCATTAATCACCAACTGTCGGATTGTAATCTCGCCGCGTCCTTCAATGTTTGGCGGGCGCGACTCCAAGGTCACGACATGCTCCTGCCGCAACTGTAATTCAGCGGCGTTTTCGATAGTCAAGATGCGCTCGTCGTCGGGAATAAAGCTTGAAAGGATGTTCAATAACGTTGTCTTACCAGACCCAGTGCCGCCGGAGATCACAACGTTCAAACGGGCTTCTACGCACGCCTTAAGAAATTGAACTGCCTCCGCCGAAATAGAGCCAAACTGGATCAACTGCTCGATCGTAATCGGGCTTTTCGAGAACTTACGAATCGTCAGCGTTGGTCCGACCAGCGAGATCGGGGGGATGACCGCATTTACGCGCGAGCCGTCTGGCAGGCGCGCGTCTACATACGGGCTGGATTCATCAATGCGGCGGCCCAACGGAGCGACAATGCGATCAATAATACGCATAACGTGATCGTTATTCTCAAACGTTACCGGCACACGATGAATCCTACCTTTGCGCTCAACGTATAAATTCTTCGCGCCGTTCACCATAATTTCAGTGACCGTTTCATCTTCCAAAAGCGGTTGCAACGGACCGAAGCCCAAAATCTCCGCCGTAATTTGTTCGAATAAACGCGCGCGTTCAGGGCGTGACAGGACGATATTTTCTTCCGCTAGAATCTGCTCGAATAGATCCTGAATCGTCTTCTTAACTTCTTCCGTCCGCGAGATGTCCATAGACGGATCTAACTCGGAGAGCAATTTATTTTGCACTCGAGTCTTCAAATCGAAGTAAGAGCCTGCTTGCGCGCCCGCCGCAGGCGCGTTCACACGGCGCGCCTGCAAGTTTGACAACCGCGAACTATCTCCGCCTCCGCTCGGGGGGCCGGAGGGAGCGGGGTTGTTAGGCGTCCCGCCGCTTTGACCTTGTTCAATACGTTTCAATAGAGACATCGAAATTTACCTGACTTTCCACTACACTTAACGCCTATCCTTACGATCCGCTTCGCCGTCCGCTTCTAATGCAGATACGCGCGCGCGAACCTTCTCCGCAAGCTGCAAGATGCCCCGTCCTGCCGGCTGGCTTCTGCTCTCCGGCATGAACGGCACGCCTTGATTGACCGCCTTAACAACGGTCTGTTCATCGAGCGGGATAATCGCAACGACTTCCTGCTTTAAATTTTCTGCAACGCGCTCCGGCGTAATATTGATGCGTTTATCAAAGCGATTCATCACGAATAGAACGCGTTCTCGTTCGGTTCCAAGCGTCTGCAACAAGCCCAGAAATAACTGACTGCTGATGACAGACGGAATATCTTGCGTCGTCGGCAATATAATCAAATCGCTTTCATCAATCGCCGCCAGCGTGTTATCAGTCAGATACGACGAGGTGTCCACGATCACATAGGCGTAAATCTGACGCAAGAATTCAAGTATTTTTGCTAATTGATCGCCTGTCACTTTCTCGGC
This sequence comes from Anaerolineaceae bacterium, assembly GCA_022181005.1. Taxonomy (GTDB): domain Bacteria; phylum Chloroflexota; class Anaerolineae; order Anaerolineales; family Villigracilaceae; genus Defluviilinea. The sequence continues at coordinate 2,609 of BQMV01000307.1, forward strand.
GTTCTCGGGACGGCTGGGCGCGGCAAGGATATGTACGCCAGATGCCGCGTGTTTGATCATCACCTCTTCTACGATCTCAACGTCCAACTCGTCCACGCGCGGGGCTAAATCGGCGATGCTGTTCTTACCTTGTTCGTTCACAAAAATAGCGACGTTTCCGAACTGCAGATTCGCATCTACCAGCGCAACGCGCGTATCGTCATTATTGAGGACAACGGCGAGATTTACCGCTAACGTAGTGCATCCCACACCGCCTTTCGGGCTATAGACCGTAATTACTTTCCCGCGCGCGCCGTAACTAAAACCGGCGGATGCAACGCCGCCCGCCGGCGCAACAGGTTGAGCCGCGGCAACTTTAGCGCGCTCGCTCTGTGCAATTACGCCCGCGCGGCGAATCGCCGAGATCAATTCGTCGCCTACCGACGGCTTGGTCAGAAAATCTCGCGCGCCAGCCAACATGGCGCGACGCATGTAGTTCTGATCGTTCTGGACGGATAGGATTACAACT
>BQMV01000308.1 GCA_022181005.1 Anaerolineaceae bacterium
AACGGCGCTAAAACGCTGGAGTCTTATCCCGCTTGTATGCGGGTCCATCTTGCAAACTCTTTATTATCACTCCAGCGGTTACTCCGCCTTCAAAGAATGGTATTGGATTACACAACGCGTCGGCGCGGTTCTGCTCGTAAGCCTCGCTTTGGGCGCGCTCTTCACGCTCGTCAAAAACATTAAGCATATGGATCGAACTGTCTGGGTCGTCGCTGCGATCGTTGGATATATAATGGGGCAAACCTACTGGACGAGCATTCGCAACACGATGCGCTATAACCGCTGGGAAGCGGACACGCCCATGATGGAAATTGCAACGTTCCTTGAAGCCAACACCGAGCCGGGCAGTCTCATCGGTTTGACCGGCGGCGGCAATGTCGGCTACTTCATCCGCGATCGCGCTGTCCTCAACATGGATGGGTTGATCAACAGCGTTTCATATTTCGAGCATTTACAGAACGGAACGGCCGGCGATTATCTTGCAAGCATCGGCTTGGATTATGTTTTAGCCAATCCTTATATTCTCGATCACCATCCCTACGACGGTCAATTCGACAAATACTCGACTCCCACCGATATATTCTACGGCGGCAAGCAATTGCTGATCTACAAAAGCGATAAGTAACGCGCTGCTTGTTCTCAGCCCATAAAGTGATTTTTTCTTATGTCCTCGCCCAGACCCATTAGCGCAACTCTGCTTTTATGGATGGCGTTATTACTGTTCGCGTACGGCGCAACTCGACTTGTCGGCGCATTACAATGGCAGAGCGTCTTAGCAGAGTTCAAGTCCGTTCTCAGTCCGCTGTATTTAGCGGCCAGCGGCGGCGCTTGGATCGTTTTAAGCGGCGCGCTGCTCTGGGGCATTATCCAGCGGCGGCGCTGGGCAAGATTCGCCCTGCTCGCTTCAGCCGTCTTGTGGTATGTTCAGTATTGGATCGAACAATTACAGTTTGAAGTCGAGCGAAACAATGTCAACTTTGCGCTGACAGTCACCACGACGGCTCTGGCAATCGTCATGACAACCGCATTCCTACCCAGCGCAAAGAACTATTTTCAGAAGAGTTAAGGCATGGATAAATCAATCAATATTCAAAAACTGCACGACCTCAAAACAAAATCACGGATGGGCGGCGGAGAAGAGCGCATCAAGGCGCAGCACGCCAAGGGACGGCTGACTGCGCGCGAACGCGTTGACCTTTTGCTCGATAAAGGCTCCTTCCGTGAAGTGGACGCGTTCGTTCAACATCGCACGAACGATTTCGCGCTCGATAAGCAAAGATTCATCGGGGATTCAGTCGTCACCGGCTGGGGGACCATCGAGGGCAAACTCGTATATGTTTTCTCGCAAGATTTCACGGTATTTGGTGGAAGTCTTGGCGAAGTGCACGCCGAAAAAATCTGCAAGATCATGGATCTAGCGATGAGAAACGGCGCTCCTATCATCGGTCTAAACGACTCGGGCGGCGCGCGTATTCAAGAAGGCGTCGTTTCGCTGGCGGGCTATGCCGATATCTTCCTGCGAAACACACTGGCATCCGGCGTCATCCCGCAAATCTCAGCCATTATGGGTCCGTGCGCCGGCGGCGCAGTCTACTCTCCAGCGCTGACTGATTTCATTTTTATGACGCGCAACACCTCATACATGTTCGTCACCGGTCCCGATGTCGTCAAAGCGGTCACACATGAAGATGTGACGCAGGAAGAACTAGGCGGCGCAAGCGTTCATTCCGAGAAGTCCGGCGTGTGCCACGTCGCCGCGGAAAACGAAGCGGACACGCTTTTCCTAATTCGCAAATTGCTCAGCTATCTGCCGCAAAATAACATGGAAGATCCACCGTTTGTAGAGACCGGCGACAACCCATTGCGCATGGACGAAGCGCTCGACAGCATTATTCCCGATGATGCTAATAAACCCTACGACATCAAAGACGTGATTCGCCTAATTATGGATAACGGTCAGTTCTTCGAAATTCATGAGAACTACGCCGCTAACATCGTAGTCGGTTTTGCGCGCCTTGGCGGGCATTCGGTTGGGATTGTAGCAAACCAACCGGCCGTGCTGGCAGGCGTGTTGGATATTGACGCGAGCGAAAAAGCCGCGCGCTTCGTCCGCATCTGCGACTCGTTCAACGTCCCGATCATCACATTTGAAGATGTGCCGGGCTTCCTGCCGGGCACCAACCAAGAGCATCACGGCATCATCCGCTCCGGCGCAAAATTGCTATACGCATATTGCGAGGCGACTGTTCCAAAACTTACCGTCGTCACTCGCAAAGCCTATGGCGGCGCTTACTGCGTTATGTCATCCAAACACATCCGCGGCGATGTAAATCTCGCCTGGCCCAGCGCCGAGATCGCCGTAATGGGATCCGATGGCGCGGTCAACATCATTTTTCGCAAGGAATTAGAAAAAGCGGAAGACCCGCTCAAACGGAAAGCGGAATTGGTCGCCGAATATCGCGAGAAGTTCGCCAGCCCATACGTCGCGGCGGAACGCGGCTATATTGACGACGTGATCGAGCCGAAAGAGACTCGTCCGCGTTTGATCAACGCGCTTGAAATGCTGGAAAATAAACGCGACTCAAATCCGCCTAAAAAGCACGGGAATATTCCTCTTTAAGAAGTGTCAAGTTCCAAGTATCATGCATCACGTTTCAAGGTAGAGGACGCGGGGCATGAAACCTGAAACACAACACATACGGAGCCTATATGTTCAATAAAGTCTTAGTGGCAAACCGAGGCGAGATCGCCGTCCGAATTATCCGCGCATGCCGAGAGCTGGGAATCGAGACCGTCGCCGTTTACTCCGAGGCTGACCGCAGCGCCTTACACGTCCGCTTTGCAGATGAGGCATATCTGCTGGGACCTTCTCCTTCGCGCGAATCGTATTTGCGCGCCGACAAGATCATTGACATCGCGCGAAAGACCGGCGCCAGCGCGATCCATCCGGGTTACGGTTTCCTCGCCGAACGCGAAGACTTCGCCGCCGCCTGCGCCGACGCGGGCATTACATTCATCGGACCCAAACCCGCCTCCATCGCCGCAATGGGAGATAAAGCCGTCGCGCGCGCGACCGTTAGATCGGAAGAGCACACGTCTGAACTCCAGTCC
>BQMV01000309.1 GCA_022181005.1 Anaerolineaceae bacterium
TTTTCAAGCAAAAGACGGCATACGAGATAAGGCCACGTGACTGGAGTTCAGACGTGTGCTCTTCCGATCTGGAACGCGCCCGCGAAAAGAAAGGTCAAAATCAGAGCCGCGTTCATCGAAATCAAACTGGAAGCGAGATAATACAGAATCGGACAAATGGCGACGGAAAGTAAAAGCGCAAGCGCGAAGCGAGTTGACAGGCGGCGCGCGCGAAAATCAAAAAGATCGAACGTCCAGCCGCAAACGTAACCCGGAAAAATTAAGACGAGCGGAAAAAGCGCAAAGGCGAGCAACGTCCCTAATAAGTCTTGCATCATAAAGTTCATTCGCTTTTATTGAACCTCCACAGCGCGATCGCGCCCCACGCGCCGATGACGAGATAGCCGAAGATTTGACTGACGAGAATAAATGCCAGCGCGTCCGCTTGCGAAATGCCGAAGGGAGCGAGGGCGGTCACCGCCGCGAATTGATAAACGCCGACATAGCCCGGCGTTGACGGAATCGCGCTGGACAATCCCAACGCGGCGAGCAGAACGAACGATTGCGAAAGCGTTAGGCGCAAGTTTAGAATATGCGCTAGGAAAATATTGCCGACGGCATCCAAGAGCCAGACGAGCGCGGTGAGCAAGATGAATCGCAAAACGCGCGGCGCATGATTTAAGGCGCGCAATCCGCCGTTGAATTGGCGCAGAAAAGCGCTCGCTTTTTCTTTATACGATTCTTTCAACAGCGGCGCGTTGGCAAGAAATCGCGCAAGCGGATCTTCAAAACGCGGAAGGGAAAATAAAATCAGCAAACCTATTATTCCTAAAATTGAAACGCTTTTCAAGGCGTTTTGAAACATCGGCGAAAGGATGCCGTTCAAGGACAAGGCTGCCGCGCCTAAAATAATCAATGCGATCATATCCATCAAGCGTTCGACCAACCCCGCCGCCAACGCGTACGACGCAGAAATAGGATTGCGCCTTCCCAAGTACGCGGCGCGGATCAACTCGCCCGCGCGGGCGGGCAAAAGGTTATTTCCCAAATAACCAGCCATGTTCGCCAAAAAGATATTGAGTAGCGGCAAAGTCCGCTCGGCGCTGAGTAAAATCCGCAAACGCCAAGCGCGGATGAAAAACGTCGCGCTGCTCCAAAGAAAGAGGAGCGGCAGATAACCGTAGCGCGCGCGCTTTAACGTCGCCCAAAAAACGCGCCAGTCCAAATCTCGCAAAGCAAGCCAAAGGAAAAACGCCGCCAGCAAAATGGACAAAACCGCCAGCCAACGTTTCGGCGCTTCTGCTTTCGATTCGCCGAACGCGGAAAACATGCGCGTCAAAAGTTAATCCGCTCCTTTTCGATCACCAGCGGACGGCGCATCACTTGCGTATAAATCGCGCCGATGTATTCGCCGACGATTCCCAGGAAGAACAATTGCACCGAGCCTAGAAAGAATAAGCCGATGACGATCGGCGCCGAGCCGAGCGAAAATTCAAACCAAAAAATTATTTTATACAGCAAATAGATCGAGCCGATTAAAAAACTGACAAAGGCGGAGAAAAATCCGAACATGGCGGCGAGGCGCAAAGGGACTTTGGTATAACCCGTCATACCCAACATCGCCATATCGTAAAGCGTGTAAAAATTATTTTTGCTGATGCCGCGCTTGCGGCGCGGCTGTTCAAATTCGACGCGGGCGATGGGAAAACCGAGATCGGCGATCATGCCGCGAAAGTACGGGTACGGGTCGTCCAGCTTTCGCAAAATATCCACAACTTGACGATCGTACAATCCGAAGCCGGTGAAATGTTCGATCAAATCCACGTCGGAAAGACGGTGTAAGCCGCGATAGTATAAGGTTCGCAAAAGATAAAACAAGCCCGATTCGCGGCTTTTCGTTTTCACGCCAATAACGACCTTGTAACCTTGCTCCCATTGCGCGATGAATTCGGGAATGCGCTCGGGCGGGTCTTGCAAATCAGAAGCGAGCGTGATAACCGCGTCGCCTGCGGCTTGCAAGAGCGCGTAATACGGCGAGCGGATATGCCCAAAATTACGCGTGTTGAAGACCGCTTTCACGCGCAAATCTTTTTCGGCAAGAGCGCGAATCTTCGCCTGCGTCTCGTCGGTTGAAGCGTTGTCAATGAAGATGTGTTCGTATTCGCGGTCGCCCAGCGCGGCGCGGATGCGTTCGTAGAGTTCGTCCACATTTTCGGCTTCGTTGTAACAAGGCGTAACCACGCTAATCAATTTTTGCGTCATCGTTAATCCTTACAAGCCGCGGCTAAACAATTTCTTTTTCAAATTCTCGTCGCGGTTATAGAGGCTGTCCATCGAGTCGACCATCAACGGCTCGTCCGCTTTTATATCTTTCGCCAACACTTGATCGTTCAATAACTCCCTGCATGAGAGTTGACCTTTTTGCAGAGGAATGGCGAGATAAAAATCTTCATCCGTTAAAACGTCTCCGGCTGACAGATCGCGCTTAGCATACACGCCGCGCACCAACGAGGTAAGATAGTCAATCTCTTTTTGAGGCGAAGGCGCTTTTTGCGCAGCGGGCGCGCCGCACATTTCCCGCGCTTTGTGAAAAGCCTGAAACCATTGCGCGATTTGTTCAGGCGTCGAGCAATAAGGCGAAAACGGCTTGTCTTCAGTTTTTATATCAATGTGACGCTCGAAGGTCCGCGCGCCCTTTGCATAGGCGATCAATATGGACGAATGCCAATCATGGTACTCGTGCGTGGACAAGCCGATAATATGACCAGGGTAGCGCTGTCGCAAGAAATCAATTTGATTGAGTTGCAACTCAGAATCTTCGGACGGATAGATCGAAACGCAATGATTGATCGCCAGCGGAATATTGCGATGCTCGAAAAACATAACCATATCGTCAATATCCTTCAGGGACGATCCGCCAGTGGAGACCATAACCGCCTTGCGCGTTTTGGCGATCGCTTCCATCAGGGGCCAGTCCGCAATATCCGAACTGGCGATTTTTATAATTTCAACATTCAGCGCCACGCATAAGCCTACGGAACGTTCGTCGAACGGCGTCGCCATACGGACGCACCCTGCACGACGCACCGCTTCGGTCAGTTGCGCGAGTTCGTC
>BQMV01000310.1 GCA_022181005.1 Anaerolineaceae bacterium
CCAACGGACCGCCGTCATGCGTGCAAACGTCGTCAATTGCAAAAAATTTCCCTGCAATATTAAACACCACCACAGATTTATCGCCAATATCTACGAAGAAGCGTTCGCCATTCGCCAGGTCATCGGCGGGCATTAATTCAAGATATTCAAGTTTCGATTCGTTAAACATTGTGTAATTAAACATGCTCTTCAAAACTCCTTGATGCAACTATTCTACTAATTCATCGCTCGCTTCGCCAAGCCCGTAGGCTCCGGCTTTCAATACTTTCAGCGAAAGCAACGCACACTTCAGGCGCACCGGTCCCAATTCAATACCGAGCAGATCGAGAACGTCTTGCTTATTCAAGCGCTTCACGTCTTCCAGCGGTTTACCGATTACAGAATCAAGCAACAGGTCGGCGGAGGCTTGCGAGATAGCGCAACCGTGCCCCTCAAAACGCGCGTCTTCAATCGTGCCGTCAGCAGCGGTTCTTAATGTAATCTCAATATGATCGCCGCATAACGGATTGTTATCCGCAAATTGAATATCATGCGGATCGAGCCGCCCGCGATGGGACGGATTTTTATAGCGCTCGATGATAATTTCGCGATAGAGGTCGTCCATAAGCAGTCTTATAGTCCAATAGTCAAGTAGTTTCGTAGTCGGTCAGCGGAAAGTCAAAACAATCCGACTATTCGACTAACGAACAATGCGACTAACCGAACAATTCCTTCACCTTGTAAATTCCGTTCACAAGCAAATCTACTTCCGCTTTCGTATTATACAAATAGAACGAGGCTCGACTCGTGGCAGGGATGCCAAATTTCTCGTGCAAAGGCTGAGCGCAGTGATGTCCTGCCCGAACGGCAATTCCGTCACGGTCGAGAATTTGCGCCACATCGTGCGGATGAACTCCTTCCAACGTAAAGGCGGCGACTCCGCCCTTCTTGTCGGCTGAAGGACCGAACAACTTCACGCCGGGGATCTCCTCCAAGCGCTCGAGAGCGTATTCAGTGATCTCGCGCTCATGCGCGGCAATGCGATCCATGCCGACTTCTGTTAGATAATCTACCGCTGCGCCTAAACCGACCGCTTCCGCAATAGCGGGCGTTCCTGCTTCGAATTTATACGGCAACGAATTAGGCTTGAACGAGCGCAGCTTAACTTCTTTGATCATATCGCCGCCGCCTAAGAACGGCGGCATGGATTCAAGCAAATCTTCCTTGCCATATAACACGCCGACGCCTGTCGGTCCGCACATTTTATGCGCCGAGAAGGCAAGGAAATCCGCGTCAAGAGCTTGGACGTCTACGCGGAAATGCGGAACCGATTGCGCCCCATCTACGAGCGTGATCGCTCCAGCTTGATGCGCCAGTCGGATCATTTCGGCGGCGGGGTTAATCGTTCCCAACACATTAGACATCTGCGTAAAAGCAACCAACTTCGGAGTTCGCGCAAGAAGCGTTTTGTAGGCGTTTAAATCCAGTAAGCCGTCTTCTGTAACGGGGATGAAATCCAGTTCAACGCCGCGCTCCGCCTGCAATATTTGCCAAGGCACAAGGTTGGAGTGATGCTCCATTTCGGTGAGGAGAATCCGCTCGCCGGCTTTCAGGTTGGCGCGCGCCCAAGTATGCGCCACGAGGTTAATAGATTCGGTTGTGTTGCGCGTGTAAATAACTTGACGCGCCGAGGGAGCGTTGATGAATGCGGCAACTTTCTCGCGCGCCCCTTCGTAGAGGGCCGTCGCTTCCTCTGCGAGGGTGTGCACGCCACGATGAATATTAGCGTTCGAATGGCGATAAAAATAGTTCATCGCTTCGATAACAGCCAATGGCTTCTGCGATGTAGCGGTAGAATCCAGATAGACCAGCGGAACGCCGGCGGCTGTTTCGCGTTGCAGGGCAGGAAAATCTTTTCGGATGTTATTCAGATCGAGAGACATAGCAACGGAGTCAAACGCGCGAGAAGGCGGCTTATGTATCATCGGCAAATCAATCGCGCTCGTTTGCCCCGCCTTCCTGCCCGCTTAATAATCAGGGATTATTCTTTCTTCGCGTTGCGCCGGTCTCTTGCCCGGCGCCGCGCGCATATGTTCTGAGTTCAACGGATACCAGAGGATTCGGTCTGGCACCATCCAGCCGTCGGTGAGATACACGTTTGAACGAAATTGAACGGCGGCGAGTTTGTCGTCCACTTGTACGATAATGCCGCGAATCCAACCCCGCACGCGATCTCGATTCTTCTCATGGTCGCAATATACTTCGACGGCGTCGCCGACTTGGAAAGCGTGCGATAAGCCCGGCGGTCTCATGTAAGCGTATTGCACGCTGCGCGAACTTCTCAACGATCTGCGCACGCCCGGCGACACAGGGCGCGAGGGGCGAACCTTATCCGCCGCATGAGATTTGACGGGAGATTCCACGAGGCGCGCCTTCTTCAAGGTCGGTTTCTGAGGCGCAACCGGAGCAGACTCAGTCTTTGCTTTTGAGCGAGGCGCCGCCTTTGTTTTCACGGTTAGCGCTTTCGTCTTCTTTGCGCGCGCAACGATCTTCTCGCTTTTCTTCGGCGCCGCTTTCGCCCTTACCTTCGCTGTTGACTTCTTTTTCGCTTCTGTCTTCGCCATCAAAACCTTCTCGTTTTTTATTTATTAGGACATCTTATCGGCAATATACTCTTGGAAACGTTCGCGTACGCCTTCGAAAGGAATCCGCTGGAAAATAGGGTCGAAGAAGCCTTCTACAACGATCTTCTCCGCCTCCGCCTGCGGGATGCCGCGCGATTTTAGGTAGAAGAGCGGCTCTTGCTCCAGTTTACCAACGGTTGCGCCATGTGTACAGCGCACATCGTCGGCAAGAATCTCCAGCCCGGGGATCGAATCGGCGCGCGCTTTATCACTTAATACAAGGTTGCGATTCGCCTGATACCCATCGGTCTTTTGGGCGCCCGGCGCGACGTAGATCATCCCCTGCCACACTGAACGGCTGCTGCCCTTGAGCGCG
>BQMV01000311.1 GCA_022181005.1 Anaerolineaceae bacterium
TCTTCCGATCTTCGCAATGCCAATGTGTTGGCTCAGCGCCTCGATCAAGAGGAAATCCGATTGAGTCAATTTGACGTCATGAGCGCTTTCGACGTTCAACACGCCCGCCACGCGCCCGTCGGTTGACAAGGGAACGCAAATCTGCGAATTGACTCCCTCAAAGACAAAAACAAAATCCGGGTCGGCGCGCACATCTTCCACTAGAACCCCCTTGCCTGTGCGCGCCACGCGCCCGGAGACGCCGGTCGTCATCGCAATTCTTAATGCTTTAGATTCATACCCAACTTGATGCTGAAGGACCAGTTCATCGCCTTCCAACAGAAGCACGCTCACTAATGCGTACTTAAACGACTCGGCGATAGTTTCCACCACCTTCCGCAACAGCGTGGATAAATCTAACTCTTGCAACATCACATTGCGCACATTGCCCAGCAGGGCAAGCTCTTGCGCTTGCTTCTCAGCGGTCTCATAGAGAACGCGATATTTCTGTTCGCGCGCTCTCACCTCAACATCCGCCAGTTGACGTTGAATCGCTGCGCCAAGCACATTCGCCGCGGCTTCTAAAGCGTCTATTTCCACATCCGACCATATGCGAGCATGTTCTACGTCGTCGAATCCAATAATTCCCCACCACAATCCGTTCACATAGATCGGAACGTCCAGCAGCGCCTTCAAGCCTAACTTTTGGAGAAAGCGCATATCTCCCGGCGACGTACGCTGCGCATCGCCTACATAAGGCAACCCGGCATTGAGCGCATCGTACCAACCATTAAGATCGCCGTTATTCAAAGGGATATTCTGATAACCTGCGACTCCAGCGCCGAGCGAGGTCGAATGTTCGCCCCATTCAAATCGCAAAGAAGTTACGCGAGCGCCGTCGGCATTGCGATGATTTTCGAACAAATACGCGTGACTGGCTTCGATCGCCTCGCCCAAACCTTTTAAGATCGCGTCAATTTCTATTCTCCAGTCCGTAGATCTTAATAGGTATTTCGCCGCCTCGGCAACCACTCGTAGAACCGATGCGTATCGCCGCGCATCCTTCTCGCTTGTCGCTTGATCGCTCGATAAGCGATATTCGTCATTCTTTCTCGTTGTTTGCATACTATCGCTCATTGAACAAATTATAGTATAAATCCACCGCGTAGAAGCTTCCCATTAATCGTAGAGGGCTTTCAGAATATCGCACATAAAACACATCTATGCAACGCATGCGCTTACATGGAGCGCAAATTATTTCAAACGCGCCTATGATACAATCCGTTGCGAACATAATCTGCGAGGCTGGTTCTCAAGCGTCGCTAAGAAATTTTCGATGCTTCGCATATCATTGCCTTAGCGGCGTTGCCGAGCGTTCAAAATCAAAATCTATCCAACGCAGACTGTTGCTTGAACGATTATAAATTCAAGACCCGAGCGTGCCCCCTATGCATATTTTAGTAACCAACGACGACGGCGTACAAGCGCCCGGACTGCTCGCCCTCGCGCAGGAGATCCGCAAACTCGGCAAAGTGACCGTGTTTGCGCCCGATAAGAATTGGTCCGCTTCCGGACATGTGAAAACGCTGGAGCATCCTTTGCGAGTGCGCGAAACGCTGCTTGCCGACGGATCAATCGCGTTCACTTCCGACGGCGCGCCATCAGATTGCGTCGCGCTGCCGCTTTTAGGGTTGACCGATTCGGTTGATCTAGTTATTTCAGGCATCAACCCACACGGAAATTTGGGACACGATATTACCTACTCAGGCACCGTCACCGCCGCGATGGAAGCGGTCATTACAGGCGTGCGCGGAATCGCCGTCTCGCTCGAATCGCCCGACGGGCATAAAGGCGCATTGGATTACTCTACAGCCGCTATCGTCGCGCGGCATGTCGCGGAACGCGTTATTGCCAACGGATTGCCTAACGGTGTTGTGATCAACGTCAACGTGCCATACTTGAAAGAAGAGGAACTGAAAGGATACATGATCACGCGGCAGGGATTGCGCGTCTATCGCGACGCGCTCGATAAACGACTCGATCCGCGCGGTAAGCCATATTACTGGATTGGCGGCGATGCGCCCACCGGCGTAGATGAACCCGGCACCGACTTCGGCGCATTAAACGCGGGTTATGTTTCCATCACACCGTTGCAATTAGATCTGACAAATTACAAAGCAATGGATGCGTTGAAAGAGTGGAGTTTTTAGGCTGGCGATGAATGCTATTCGCTACACCTCCCCTCCCAACCAGCAAGCCTATTACGAACAAGTGTGGACTCTTGTGCGGCAAATCCCGCGCGGCAAGGTCGCGTCGTATGGGCAGATCGCGCTGATGCTTCCTCCGCCGAACGGGGTGGAGTTCGAGGCATACAAGGCGTTCGGTCCGCGTTGGGTGGGCGGCGCGATGGCGGCATGTCCCGACGATGTGCCGTGGCAGAGAGTCATCAACTCGCAGGGGAAAATCAGCGAGCGCGCGGGCGCGGAGAGGCAACGTCTCTTGCTTGAGGAAGAGGGAATCGTGTTCGTGAAAGATAAAGTGGATCTGAAGAAGTATGGATGGCGAGGACTCGATGAGGCGGATGAGCCGAGGCAGGAAAGCTTGTTTTGAAAATAGTAGCGAGATAAATCTCGCGTTACCTCGTCAATTCCACCACCAGCGTATCCATCGCCAACTCCAATGTGAGTTGGCTTGTTTTTACCCCCTCATCAATCCGCAACAATTTTCGATAAATGCTTTCAAGCGACTCGATGGAAAAGCGCGTCGCTTGTTGCGTGGTCTTCTCCGCCACGAAGGGATGCACGCCCAGCGCGCGCGCAACATCGTCTTTGTTGCCGCGTCAGATCGGAAGAGCGTCGTGTAGGGAAAGAGTGTAGATCTCGGTGGGCGTCGTAGCTTTTTAAATACACAAAGCTTAAACTTCAAGACATGTACTGACCTGCAACACCCTTCTTGCAGCCCTCGTCTCATTCTGATCC
>BQMV01000312.1 GCA_022181005.1 Anaerolineaceae bacterium
CGCGGCGCTTGATTTTGTAGCAGGAGCATGGGTGTACCGCCGCTTCCCCGATATGCCCGAAGGCGACTTGACCAAGATCCGTTCGGCGCTCGTCTGCAACGATCAACTGGCAAAGTTCGCGCGCACGTTAAATCTGGAACGCGCGCTTCGTTTGGGACGCGGAGAATTCCTATCTGGCGGCAAGAGTCGCAACGGGTTACTCAGTTCGTTGTTTGAGGCAGTGATCGGCGCGCTATATCTGGATTCGGGTTTAAGCGCAGTAGAAATATTCGTCATCCCGCTGTTGGAAGAAGCGCACGCCTCCGTCCTCACAAAAATCCACGATCCCAAGAGTCAGTTGCAGGAGTGGACGCAAGCGCGGAAGTTGGGCGCGCCGCGATACCGAACGATCTTAACATCTGGGCCCGATCATGCAAAAGAATTTGAAGTGGAAACGTATGTGAACGAACGCGTTGCCGGGCGCGGACGAGGCACAAACACGCACGCCGCGCAACGCGCCGCCGCCGCCGATGCGTTAAAAAATCTCGGAATCGGGTAACTCGCCGCATATAAACCATCGACGCAAACGCCAAATCTTAAAACCAAAAATCAACCATGCCTTTAAGACTAAAACTACTCGAACTACAAGGATATAAAACATTCGCTTCGAAGACCGTCTTCGAATTTGCGGGCGGAATCACCGCCATCGTCGGACCTAACGGCTCGGGCAAATCGAACATCGCAGATGCGTTGCGTTGGGTATTGGGCGAGCAATCTTACGCGCTGCTGCGCGGCAAAAAGACCGAAGATATGATCTTTAACGGTTCGGAGCGCCTCGCTCGCGCCGGCATGGCTTCCGCGCATATTGTCTTCGACAACGCCGAGGGCTGGCTTCCAATCGACTTCACTGAAGTGGAAATGACGCGCCGCGCCCACCGCGACGGTCATAACGAATACTTGCTGAACAATCAGCAAGTGCGCCTGCGCGATCTAAACGAACTGCTCGCCGCATCAGGCTTATCGGAGCGGACGTACACGATTCTCGGTCAGGGATTGGTAGACGCATCGCTGGCGCTCAAAGCAGATGAACGTCGGCGGCTGTTCGAAGAAGCGGCGGGCGTGGGGCTCTATCGCGTTCGCCGCGAAGAAGCGCTAAAGCGACTCGAAACCACCACGCGCAACCTTGAACGCGTATTAGACATCATGTCCGAACTTGAGCCGCGCCTGCGAAGTCTGGAACGGCAGGCAAAACGCGCCATCGAATATGCGCGCGCTCAAGCGGACTTGAAAGTGATTCTGCGCGAATGGTATGGCTACCATTGGAATCGCGCGCAACAAGAATTGACCTCTGCGCGCGAAGTTTCAAAAGCGCAAGACGAACGCGTCGTCGAATCACGCGAAGCGCACCAGAAAACACAGACGCGCTACAACGAGTTTCGCGAGAGATTCATCGGTTTACGCTCGCAACTCAACGGCTGGCATCGCGGCATAGCCGAATTGCACAGTCGGCGCGAAGAAGTCAGTCGCGAACTCGCCGTGTTGGAAGAACGCCGCCGCTCCCTGCTTGCCCTACAGACCTCGACGCTTAACGAAAGGGAACGCGTCGCCGATGAAGAAAAAACCAACCGCACGCGCATCGAGGAAGCCGAAGAGGAACTTACGCGGCTTGAAAATGAATATATCGAAGCGCAAAAACAACAGGGCGACGCTCAATTAAAATTACGAAGCGGACAGGCGGATCGCGCCGCGCTCGAAGAAAAGCTGACTTCCGTCCGCTCACAGATCGAAGTATGGACAACGCAGCTAGCCGAACGGCAAGCGCGACTCGCCGAACTGCAAGCGCGTCTTGAAAGTTTTCAAACCCGCATAAGCGCGGCAGAACGCGCTGTAGACGAAGCCCAAACGAACGCACGAATCGCAGAAGAAGCCTATCAAGAAGCGCGGAAGAACCGAGAAGACGCGGAAGATAAGTTGAAGGAAGCGCAAGAGAAGTTTGAAAGCGGCAAACAGAAAGTAGATTCGCTGGAAAATGACCGACGCGCGATAAACGAAGGGCGCGCCGAAAAACTTGCCGAATACACGCGCGTGAAAACGCAATTAGAAGTAGTCGAACAGGCTGAACAATCGCTGGCAGGGTATGCCGACGGCGCGCGCTTTCTGCTCGATGCAGCGCGCCAATCTAAACTTAAGCGTTCGCGCGGCGCGTTAAGCGCGGCGCTCGATGTGCCCATTGAATTTGAAACGGCGATCTCTGCCGCGCTAGGCGACGCGCTCGACGCCATCTTACTCGACGCCGATGAAGTGGAGAATGCGCTACAACTGCTTGAGTCGGACCATGAAGCGCAACGCGCGGCGGTGCTTCCGCTCGAACATCGTTTGCGCGAACCGCTCATTAAACCGAATGACGAATCATGTTTAGGCGTCGCCTCTGAATTGTTAAATGTAAACCTTGAATTGCGCGCCGCTGTGCGCGCCTTGCTCGGGCATACGCTGATTGCGCGCGATCGTTCTTCGGCGCGGCGAATCATCCGCGATCTGCCAACTCACGCGCGCGTAGTGACCTTGCGCGGCGAAGTCTTCCGCGGCGACGGGTTAATCGTGGCTGGGAAAACCGCCTCTTCATCCGCATTGAGTCGCCCACGCCAGAAACGCGAATTAACTGAAGCCCTGGTCGCATTCGATCTATTGATCGATTCATTGAACCGCCATATGGAGGCGCTCTCGGAACGACACTCTCACGCGGTTGCGGACTTTAACCAAATAGAAGGCGCAATGCGAGAAGCCCGCGCTAGAGCGGACGAGAGCGCAGAATTCGAGAGGAAGACAGAAATAGAATTCGAGACG
>BQMV01000313.1 GCA_022181005.1 Anaerolineaceae bacterium
AGGCGCAGATGAGCGTATGTCTGGGTTGCATTTCCAGCGCGGCAAGGAGGTTGTCCCTGCTAAAGTGGCGCACGCCGGCGATATTGCAGTCGTTTCGAAATTGAGCGTAACGACGACGGGCGACACGTTCTGAGATAAAGGACATCCGCTGACCGTTGAAAAGCCCAAATTCCCCGCTGCCTTGTACCGCGTAGCAATTACTCCCAAGACTCAAGCCGACGCCGCGAAAATCTCGCCGACGTTGACCAAACTATGCGAGGAAGATTTGACGTTGACCTGGCAGAACGATATGATCACGCATGAGACCGTTTTACAAGGCATGGGCGATCAGCACGTGGAAGTGGCGCTTAACCGCGCGCAGACGAAATTTCAGGTGGGGCTGGCGGCTCACCAACCGAAGATTCCCTACCGCGAAGGAATTACGCGCAAAGCCTCCGCCCAGTATCGCCACAAAAAGCAAACTGGCGGCGCGGGTCAATTTGGCGAAGTGCACCTTCGTATTGAACCGTTGCCAAGCGCCGATTTTGAATTCAGCGATGAATTGGTGGGAATGAATCTCTCGCGATCTTATTTGCCTCCCATTGAAAAGAGCATTAAGGCTACGATGGAGCACGGCGCTTTTGCGGGTTATCCGATGAACAACGTCAAAGTGATCGTATATGACGGTAAGGAGCATGAGGTTGATTCCAAGCCGGTCGCTTTTGAGATCGCTGGACGCGAAGCGTTCAAATTGGCGGTGCAAGATGCAGGTCCCGTGTTGTTTGAGCCGATCATGACCGTACGAATTACGATTCCAGACGCGAGCATGGGCGATGTTATGAGCGATCTTAGCGTGCGGCGCGGCCGCGTGCAAGGAACGGAATCGGAGCATGGGCGCACGGTAATAGTCGCACAGGCGCCGATGGCGGAGATGGCGCGCTATACAACCCAATTGCGCTCGTTAACGGGCGGTCGCGGTTACTTTACGATGGAACTTGATCGGTATGATGTTGTGCCTGCGCACATTGCCAGCCCGATTGTGGAAGCGCATAAGAAGGAAGCAGAAGGCAAGAAAGAAGAATAGCGAGCGCAAGTAATTGACAAGAGGCTCTCCAAGAGGAAGCCTCTTGTCAATTAAATCTTTTCCTGACTCTCCGCGAGAGAATCGTATTTATAAACACGAGCATTATGCTGTTCCAAAGCGGAAATCTAACTTGACAATCTCGATAAGAACTGTAAAATAGCGTTTCAAACTATGAAAACGCTTAATCATTGCTTGTGTATCGGGCGGGGCTCGTAACCGCCGCCTGAGAGACAGATTACAATTAATAGATCTCTAAGACGGCTGGACGACCTCCGCGCGCAAAATACGCGACGTGTGGCGCTTGTTCGCCGTCTTTTTGTTTGTCTGTTGGTCGCTCTTGTTTAATTTAGAAGTTACACAGTTATGGACAGGATATAGGTAGGATGTTTGAAGTAAGCACGGATAGCCTGACGAATAGAGATCTGGCGGTTTCCTGACTTATCCAAACTGTCCAGTTGATTTTTCTTGAATTGTGTCAACCAATGCCGCCAAAACCGCTGTGAAACTATGTTCTTGGGCAGAAAGCCGAACGCCCATACTTGCTTGAGAAATTAGGAGATTTTAATATGCCCATTTTACGAATTCCAACCCCGTTGCACGCTTATGCGAGCGACGCGGGCGTTTCTGAGGCGTTGAGCGATCTCGCGACTCAACATTCCGTCATTAAGCCGCATTTATTTAATGGGAACGATGAACTGCGCCCATTTGTCAATCTCTTTATCGATCAAGATAATACCGAAGATTTACAAGGGATTGCGACGTCGATTAAAGATGGAGAAGAGATCGCGTTTGTTCCATCTATTGCAGGAGGTTAAGATGTTGCCAGAATTATCACGCGAAGAGATTTTGCGTTATTCCCGTCATCTTTTGATTCCAGAAGTGGGCTTGAAAGGTCAACGCAAGTTAAAGAATTCGTCGGCGCTGATTGTTGGCGTCGGCGGGCTCGGCTCGCCTGTGGCATTGTATCTCGCGGCGGCAGGCGTTGGACGGCTCGGCATTGTGGACCATGACGCGGTTGATTCGTCGAACTTGCAACGGCAGGTAATTTTTGGAACTTCCTCTATTGGCAAGTTGAAAGTAGAGAGCGCGCGGAGTAAACTGCTTGGTCTCAACCCCGGCATTCAAGTGGACGCGTTTAATGAGCCATTCACTTCAGGGAACGCGCTGCGCATTGCGCGAGATTTCGATTTGATCCTCGACGGCACCGACAATTTCCCTACGCGTTATCTCACTAACGATACGGCAGTCTTCCTCGGTAAGCCGAACGTCTATGCTTCGATTTACCGCTTTGATGGGCAAGTCAGCGTTTTCTACGCTAAAGAGGGACCGTGCTATCGTTGCCTCTTCCCTGAACCGCCTCCGCCCGGACTCGTCCCTTCATGCGCAGAAGGCGGCGTTTTAGGCGTGTTGCCGGGAACGATCGGTATGCTTCAAGCCACTGAAGCGTTGAAGCTTTTGCTTGACATCGGCGAACCGTTAATCGGAAAACTCTTGTTGTATAACGCGCTTGATATGTCGTTTGACTTTGTGAAATTGAAGAAGAATCCAAACTGTCGCGTATGCGGACCGAACGCCGATGTTAAAGAATTGATTGATTACGAAGAATTCTGCGGCGCGCCGAGTCGCGACCATAAAGAAGCCTCCGCTGACGCTCGAGTAGATATTACCGCTTCCGAACTTGCCGAGCGGATGAAGACGAATCATATTAAATTGCTCGATGTTCGCGAA
>BQMV01000314.1 GCA_022181005.1 Anaerolineaceae bacterium
TTATTGATAATGCGACTCCTGTAATCCCGGTCAAGTTGCAGGAAGGACGCAGCCCTCGCACTGTCAATGCCGACTCTGTCATCGAATATGGAGAATCGGGCGGCACAGTTTTAATTCCTATCCCTGTATACGCCCGCCCGGCGTCTGGCACGGACGGCGAACTGATCTTGATCAATGTTGACACTGGCGAAGAGTGGGGCTTGATTAAAGGCCGGATTCTTGGCGCTGGAAGCTGGCAGGCGGGCGGCGTATATAAATATAGCGTTTATTCCTCTGGAATTCCGCCCGAAGGTTTTGCTCAACGCGGCGCGGGATTGGGCGGTTTTGCCGGAATTGTGCGCCCATGTGAAGTGGAGCGTGGCTATATCGGCCATGCGGTTACAATTGCTTATGATTACCCGTGCAAGCCGGAAGTTTGCGCCGCGAACGGCTGGCCCCCCTTCATTCCCCCCTTCACTAAAACGGACGGTATTGGCGCGACTCAATTTGATATTCCCGAAGGCGCGCGCCTTGTGATCAAGCCCGAGATTGCTAAGGACGAAATTCTGCGGGCTTGTTCGGGAGTTCAAGGCTGTATCATTTGGACGTTAAATATGCAAGAATATGGCGGCTTTATCGTTGACAATAGCGGACATCCGAAGACATATGGCGAAGGAAATGCAACCGCTCATTGGGATGCGGCGGTCTGGTCTGAAGATATGTTGCGAAACATACCGCCCGATTGGTATGCAGTCATTGATTGGAACTATCCCGCCGTTTCCGTTCCGTGACTTCTCGCCCGATTTATAACAAGGAGTGAGAAAATGACTAAAAATAATGACTTAATCTTCCTGTTGATTAGCCTGTTTCTTGCAGGCGCGGCTTCTTGGGCTCTAACAGTTCCAGATTCTGATATCGGATTGTATGGCGCCGCTGGAGCTTTGGGCATTGTCATGGTGATGATGGTCGTCGTCAAACCGAATCTTGGCGCGAACGTTCTGATTATTGTTATTTTTACCAATATTTCGGCGGAATTGACTGATCGCGGTTATCCAAGCATGACCAAGCCGCTGGTTGTTGTAATTTTTGCCGCGATCTTGATTCGTAATTATTATGCCGGGCAATTGCCCAAGCATCGCGCGCGCACTTTTGTAATCGAAGTGTTTTTGATTCTTTATTTTGTCTCTGTGCTGCTATCGTATGCCGTCGCTTCGGATAAAGGCCGGGCGATGGAAGCGGTTCAAGATTTGGCGAAAGATATTTTTATCCTTTATACCGTTCTGTTCGCCATCCGAGAAATTTCCACCTGGAAACAGGCGGTTTGGATCATTATCTTTATTACAACTGCGTTGTGTTTGTTGGGCGCGTATCAAATCTCTAGCGGAAATTATTCGCAAGATTTCTTCGGCATGGCTCGAATAAAAACGCAAAGCGTCGTGGGCGGCGACACTACTCACCGAATCGGCGGACCGATTCGAGACCCGAACATGTGGGGGGAAGTTCTTGTGGCGATTCTGCCGCTGGTCGCTTTTCAGATCTTCAATCAATCGCGCCCGCTGGTTAAACTATATGCCATTGCCGCTTTTGGGATTATCGGCTTCGGGTTGCTAAATACGTATAGCCGCGGCGGGTATCTAGCGTTCATAGTGAGCATGATTTTAATGCTCTTCGTCTTTGAAAAGAAAATCACTCCTTTGGTAGCGGTTGGCGTTTTGGGGCTTGCCGCCATATTTATCTCGCTTCTACCGTCTACATATCTTGAACGTTTTGGAAGCCTCTTGTCGCTTACGCCTAGCGCGGAAGGCGGCGTTAATGTGTACGAAGATTCTTCTTTTCGCGGGCGTTCCAGCGAATTGATCGCCGGGTTGATGATGTTTGAAGATCATCCGCTGTTTGGCGTTGGCGCGGGTAATTTTCCGAATAGCTATCAGACGTATGCGCAACAGATCGGATTGGAACTGCGCTCGGAAGAGCGAGACGCACATTCTCTGTACACTCAAGTGATTGCCGAAACGGGCGTTTTGGGCGCAATATCTTTTTTTGGCGTAGTCTTGGCTTTGTTAGCTGGCTTGGCGCGTGCAGCGCAAACCGTCCAACGTATGCCGAAATATATTTCCTTATTGCCTTGGGTTAATTCGTTGCGCGTGTCCATGATCGCCTATATGATCGCCGCTGCATTTTTACATAACGCCTATATCCGTTATTTCTGGATTTTGGTCGCTTTGAGCGTTACCTTGATCCATTTAATTGACGAACTGCAGTCCAGCGTGGGGGCGTCGCAATTTGCGCCGCGTGAGTTGTCGCTTGAGCGATAGTCCGCTTGTCGTGGAGGAAATGACCTCTAGCAGTCAGATCACCCGCAAGGCTGGACGCGGCATGATCTGGAATTTCTTAACCTATGGCTTAGGCAGAGGCGTTGTTCTGGTGACAACCGCCATTTTGGCGCGTATCCTCGCTAAAGATGACTTTGGATTGCTTTCCATCGCCATTGTAGCCATTAATTACCTTTCATTAGTGAAGGATTTGGGATTAGGGTTGGCGCTCATTCAACGTAAGAAGGGAGTGAATGAGGCTGCGAATATTGTCTTTACTGTAAATCTGATTATTGGTTTTACGTTATCCGCCGTTACGATTGTAGTCGCGCCGTTTTTTGCAGATTATTTTAATGAACCGCGGATTATTCCTGTCTTACGTTGGCTGGGAGCGTCTTTTGCCGTCAATGCGCTGGGAGCCGTTCACATAATCCTGTTGATGAAAGATCTGGATTATCGGCGTAAATTTATTCC
>BQMV01000315.1 GCA_022181005.1 Anaerolineaceae bacterium
ATAATCACTCTAGCCATTATTGTCTCGCGCTATAGCCCAAACGCCGCTTTCAGTATATACGGAGTCGCGTAAATCTCAATTATCGCCGCAACTGCCAACAGAGGCAGAACAATTCCTACAAAAACGCGACACCAGTCCGCGATAGAAATAATCAAAGTCTCTCCCATGCTCCTCTCTGTTTGCGGAGTTACCAGTTGGGCGCCGGCTTTCACCATGGCGGCAGTCGCAAGGAAGAAAGCGGTCAATTCGAAAGCGCCGTGCGGCGCCACCCCTGCAAAGAACGTCAATAGCGGCGAAAAACCGATCAATTTTGCGGCGCCTAGCACTCCGCCAACCAAACCTATATTGACTAGGAAAAGCCCCAATCCAAGAACGCCAAAGGACGCAATGCCAAGCAGGAAAATAGCTAATATCGCCCGCGCATTATGATAGAACAAAACTGGCGCCGGCAATTGGCTGCTGATCATCTCAAGCGAAGACGCGTTGCTTAAGGCGTAGGCGCGAAGTTCTTCCGCGCGCTCAGGAGTAATCGTAATATAAGCGGGAACTTGAACAACCGTCCATCCGTAACTCGCAAAGGCAGCAACGACGCCGATCGCAATTACGACCAGCAAGGGCGTTCTTAACTGAGCCAGCGTTCGCGGCAATTCTTCTCGATACCAATTGAACACGCCTTTCGCCTTACCCGTAAAGCGATCAGAGAATAAACGCGCCAGCCGCTTAAGATTCAGCGTATCAATTTCACGTCCCAGCAAATATTCACGGCGGAAATGCGCCAGCCCAAGCCGCACGAGCAACCCCGAGAGCAACGTTACCGCGACAATGGCGTACCATAGCACTTCTTCGTCGCCCCAAAAGATCAGGGTAGTTTCACCTTGCAAGATGAACGCTACCGGCATAACCACAAACGAAGCCAACAGATTCGCGGCGCGAATCGACGTAGCCTGCACCGAAATAATAATCGCCGAACTCACCATCAACACCGCATGGGCAAAAGTCAGCAGCAATATTAACAAGAGGATATACGCGCTAGGAAACGCCACTGCACGCCTCAAAAGCAATGCGAGGTAAAGCCCGGTTGACAAATAGCTGGCAATCAGCGGCGTTGCAATGCCGACTAACAGCTTGCCCAGATAAATCTGGCTGTCTGTCAGAGGCGAATTCAGCAAAGGCTCGATCGTACCGCGCTCCTTCTCGCCGACAAACGCCTCCAATGCGACGCCCAAGGTGAACGCTAACGGAAAGAAGCCGATTACCAACACCACAAACGGGACCAACCGTTCTAAGATCAAATCGCCCCCGTATCGATTCATAAAATTAATCGCTTCGCGAGTGTTCGCATCGGCAATGAACGGAAACAGACCAATCATAATGATCATAGGCGCAATAATGCGCCAGTCGCGGAACTGATCTACAAATTCGCGCCGCGCCACGAGCCAGATGCCGTCCCAGCTATTCCGCATAGGTTGTCTCCTGCGCGCGCTCCATCGTTCTCAAATAAACTTGTTCTAACGTCCTCGGGACCTCATAGAACGAAACCACTCGCGCGCCGCGAGATGTTAACGCAGCCACCAAACTCGGATTCGTCGTCTGCGGCGACTCGATGCGAAATCTCAAGCGGGTTGCGTTCCGAGCAACGATTTCCACGCCGGCGGGCAAATCCAACGCCTCCGCATCATACGATTCGGCAAACTCCGCTTCATACTCCGCCGCTCCCAATACCTGACGTTTCAATTCGTCCAGCGCGCCGCTCAACAAGATCTTGCCGCGATAAATAATCGCAACATGATCCGCCAACGCCTCTGCTTCGACAAGATTATGGGTACAGATAATTATCGTCCGCTGCGACGACTTCAAACGCGCGATCTCATCGCGCGCCAAACGCGACGCCTCCGGGTCCATTGCCGAAGTGGGTTCATCCAACAACAACACGGCAGGATCGTGGATCAGCGCGCGCGCCATCGCCAATTTCTGCTTCATTCCTTTAGAGTACTCGCCCGTGCGTCGTTTCGCCGCCTCGGTAAGTCCGAAATAATCCAACAAATACACGGCGCGCGCTTTTCTCTTTTCCGCGCTCAATCGATACACCCTGCCAAAGTAATCAAGGTATTCATCGCCGGTCATACGCACATACAAGCCATGTTGTTCCGTCAACACGCCTACATTCGATCGCACCTCTTGCGGATTCTTAATCACATCATAGCCAGCCACGCGCGCCCAACCCCGCGTCGGAGTCAGCAATGCGTTCAGCATGCGAACAGTAGTCGTCTTCCCCGCGCCATTTTGCCCCAATAACGCGAGTATTTGGCCCGCTTGCACATTCAACGAAACGCCTTCCACCGCCCAAAAATTACCGTTAAATTCCTTGCTTAAATCATACGCCTCAATCATTCAAAGCCTTTTCTTTCTGTTTTCGATACCAAGCATAGCCAGAGCCAATTTTACAGTCAATAAGACAACAGTCCCCCTGCAAATTTGATAAGCGCGTTCGCTCTATTGCGCCGTAGAGAAATCGTTGCGATGACGCAGGAACAACGCCGCGCCCGCGCACAGGGCGATCACCGCCATAAAGGTCTGATTGATATTAATACCCGCTACCAGCGAAGCGTCAAGCCGTAGAAAGTCCAGAGAGAAGCGGATGAGGGGATAGGTCACGAGGTAAGCGAGGAAGATGTCGCCGTTCTTCAATCGGTCAGCATATCGGCGCGAAAGCCAAAGGAG
>BQMV01000316.1 GCA_022181005.1 Anaerolineaceae bacterium
TTATTTCAGCCCAATCGCTTATTACATAATAGCCGTGCGCAAAGCCCGGCGGAACCCATATTTGGCGTTTATTTTCGGCGGAAAGATGAACGCCCGCCCACTGCCCAAAGGTGGGCGAAGCGCGGCGCAGATCCACCGCGACATCGAAGACTTCTCCTAGAACAGCCTGCACAAGTTTGCCCTGCGGCTGACGGATTTGATAGTGCAGTCCGCGCAAGACGCCCTTGCTCGAACGGGAATAGTTGTCTTGAACGAACGTCGTTTTGATTCCGATCTGGGCGAATTTGTCCGCTTGATAGGTTTCCATAAAAAAACCGCGCGCATCTTCGTAGATGCGTGGAGTCAAAATTAGAACATCGGGAATCGAGGCAGTTTCAACATTCATGGCGCGTCAACCGGCGTTTGAGAGAGGCGTCCTGGAAGAGGCTTTCGTAAGGTGTGGTAGAAGAGACGTTCGTATTCATCTGTTACTGCATCCCATGAATAGTGGCGGCGGGCAAATTGTTGCGCTTTCGCGCCGTATTCCTGAATCAGGCGGGAATCGTGCAACAATTTTATCAGGATTTGGCGCAGACTGTCCGCGCCCGCTTGTCCATCGTAGAAAAACCCCGCTTCGCCTTTGCCGATGGTCTCGAGGTTTTCGGGCGTGTCGTGTGCGATCACGCAGTTTCCGAACGCCATCGCTTCGACCAGCGCCGGATGCGTGCCGCCCACCCCCGAAGATTCGACAAATACACGGGCGTTAGAGCCGAGTTCTTGATATCCTTCGCCGAAAACGTAACCGGTGAAGATAATGCGCGGATCGCCGCCAGCCAATTTTTTGAGGCTGGCTTTGTATTCCTCCGCGTAGGGCGCGTCGCCGACGATAACGCACTTCAGGTCGGTTTCCATTTTTCGAAAGGCTTCCACAAGGTGGTGCGCGCAATTCTCTGGCACCAGCCTGCCTACGAACAAGACATATTTTCCGGCTTCTAATCCGAACTTTGCGAGGGTTTCGCCCGGCGGGCGGATCTCCACGTCCGAACCGTAAGGAATGTAAGCGGGTTCGCTCTTGAATTGTTCTTTATAATACTGTTGCACATGCCGCGAATCGGTCAGATAAGCGGTAGGTAAGATCGTAGCGAGGTATTCCGCGAATTGAATGTATTTCTTTGCCAGCGCGGGCCATTTCTCGCGCCGCCAATCTAGTCCGTCCACGTTGAGGATCGTGCGCGTGCCAACCAGACGCGGAATCCAAGCGACCGGACTGTTCCCCGCAATGAAATACAGCCCGATATCGAATCCTTGAAAGAGGGCGTGCAGCGAGGATAGGAAAGAATGGACGATCGTATCCAGATATTTGTTAGGAAGCGTCGGCAGTTTTACCAGCCGCATTCCTTTGTATTCCGGTTCGGAGTATGTAATGTGGTGGCTGCGGCAGTAGACCGTGACTTCATGCCCTCGCGCCGCAAGACGCTGACCGAGTTGTTCTACGCAAGTTTCAAACCCGCTGTAACTGGCGGGAACGCCGCGCGTGCCGAGCAGAGCGATTTTCATATACAGATATTTTCCTTGAAAATAGAATTGGCGATCGTTAGAAATTGCATACTGCGGCTGTTATTGGTCGGTTTTCCATCATACTAATTAAATTCTCAGCCAGCAGATCTCCTACGATCTTGTGCCCATTGATATTCCAATGACCTGAAAAGGGATCGGTATTCCCAAAACCGATGGGAGAATATCCGTTTTGGAACGACGAATTGAATGGATCCGAGAGGCACATCGTATGCCAATTCGGGTGTTGACTGAGCAGAGATATAACGCGCTTCGCATCGTTATTATAATAAAATTGGTTGTCTTTTTGTGAAAATTCCGGACGGAAGATGAAGACGATCGGCGTCTCGCCATAGGCGTCTTCTATAAGAGCAAAAATCTGGCTGAGAATCTTGTCCTGAGCGGCTTTACTCTTTTTCGGGTTCGGATTTTGCGTCGCGTTCAAATTAATTTCGTCTGTTGATCTCTGCTCCGTTTCGGCATCCGGCTTGCCAGTCTTTTGACCGCGAACTGTTTTCAAATAAGATTTTATTGAAAGCCTGCTGTAGAATGAAAATGCAGGCTTATTTTCGAGCCGCGCCGGAAGTTTCAAATAATTGTCCGCCTGTTTGGGGAGCGACTTTAATATGAGATTTCCTGCAGTATCAATCTGGAAATAGAAGGGAGCAGTCTTGTCAAAGGCTCTGGCGCCGGTAAAATCATCCAACGCAAGTTCGATAACCACTATCCTGGGATGATATGTCTCCATCAGGCTTTTGCCGATGCCGATCTGATACGGGATGGCGGTTCCCATATATCCGAAATTCCTAATGTCTTTGATATAACCCTGGGAGCGCAAGGCTTTTTCCGCTACGGAGGAGTAATTTTTCCAATACAACAGGTGCCGCGCCTGAGTATACGAGTCGCCGAGCGTGACGATATTTTCGCCGCCCTAAAACGGGGAGGCAATTTCCATGTTGGGAAGATAATAAATAAACCCGTGCCCTTCAAAGCCGTAGATCTCTATTCCGCCTCCGTTCACTTTCGACGAGAACGTTGGACTTGAAATGAACGCAAAGCGCACAAAGATCTCGGTCAGCAGAAA
>BQMV01000317.1 GCA_022181005.1 Anaerolineaceae bacterium
AACGAGATAAGGCCACGTGACTGGAGTTCAGACGTGTGCTCTTCCGATCTATAAACTGACGAGCATAGGAACGGAAATTAAGACCGCCAATTGGATGAAAAGCGCGGCGTAGAGAAATGGCTGAACAGCGACAGAAGCGACCAGTAAGCCGATGACTATGAAGCCCAGCGGCGCGATCTGGGTTGTGTTGTATATGGCGAGAGAACCAAAGAACCAGAGCGCCGCGCCGCCATAAATTAGCGTGAGCAACGCGCCTTCTGTAGAAGCGATGGTCAGCGCGCGCCCCAAGATGGCGAACGATGGGCTGATTTTGAGCGAAATGCCGCCGATCAACAACGCCTTGTCAATTGGAACGAATTGCGCCATGAAGGCGAGTAAAACAGCGACCGTTGCGCTAAAGTAACTCAAGAATTTCCGGTTGCGGACGAACGCTAAGCTTCCGCCAAGAAGGATAGGAAAGAAGATCCAGATCGTCGGCGCGGTAATCGTCATGACGCCTCCGCAGGGATGGAGCGGGAGGCGATCATTAGATATGCGCCGACCAGCGCGACTCCTAAAGTGATTGCGGCGAGCGCCGCCGTGATCAGCGCCGAACCTTCGACTGCGGCGTATAAAATCTCGAATCCGGCGAGCGTAGTTAACAATCCCTGCGCGACGCGCAATATTCGCGAGGTCATCCCTAAATGGAGCAACCCTATGCCAGCCAGCAACAGCGCTCCGCTGACGACAGCCGCGCCGACGTCCGCCATGATATGGTTAACGCTGGGGGCAACGCCGACGACGATAACGCCGACCGCTCCCGCTGCGAACAGACGAAAGAGTCGCGCGCGGGGCCAGATGCCCTGACCGGCGGGGTTGTTAGGCAGACTGGAACGCGTCATGCCGATGACAGCGCAAGAGACCCAGCCTGCAATCAATTTCACTAATGCCGTGCCCAATGGCGCGTGCGAAAGTAAGAGAATGAACATAGCAAGATATTGCGCCGCAAGCCATGCAAGGCTGATGCGCCAATTGCGCGCGATTAGTATGCTTGTTGAAGAGATGAGAGTGATCGCGACTGCGATCCAGCTTAAGAGAACCATTGGCTAAGGAGCGTTCTGTGCGAAAAAGGAGATAAGAAACGCTACGAAGACCAACATCCACATGACCCCGCTTTCGCCTTCAAGCATGGTTGTCAATACAGCGCTGGCGCGGCTCGTTTGTTTGTATATAGTTTGCATGATTTGATAACTCCATTCGAGCCATGTAGAAGCAGTGGGACGCACCCAGTGCGCGCGGACTGGGTTGAGGATGCGAAGACGGGGGGTAAAGCGGACTAAGATGAATGTTAGGAAGGAAACGCTTAGGCTGGCGATTAAATTTCCCATTTGGAACGACATGTTCCAGTTGAAAAAGCCAAGTAATAGATTAATCGTTAATAGCAGGAGAATTCCTATAGGATAAATATTCTTTGCCCAAGCGGGCTGGTCTTCATTACGGATGCGCGTATGTGAGATATAGCGGATAAAGCCGGTAAGCAGCATAACGTGCGCGAGCAGTAAGGGAATCCATAAGAGGAAGAAAATGGGCGTGGCATTCGACCATCCGCTTGCGGTTAATGAAAACGGCAATGAGGAAAGTCCAAACGCTCCGACCCATAGTCCGCGTGTCAGCCAACGATTAGGCTCGGACGATAAAAATAGAACGCCGCCGCACAAGATGAGCGCGCAACTCCACGCAGCGGCGCCGGCTACGTTGCCGTGCAATGTTGCGATCACTGCGAGCGAACCGACGCCGATTAACCAAAAGGGTCTGCCGGTTAACTCGTCTGGCGCGCGTAGCCACATCCAGCCGCCATAGACCGCGGCGAGCGTCGTAAACGCCAGTAAATAAGGCTCAAAGGCTGCAGCAATACTGCCTGCGGGGATGCGCGCGAGTAGAATCAAACTGGAAGCGGCGGATGTCATTCGTAAGGCTGTGCCAAAACCGCGGCGTAGCGGCGAATCGCCGGCATACGGCAGGTGAAGCGGAAGAACGCCGATCCGCAAGCCCGCTGCGATGAGCAGATAAACGCCTGTTTGCGAGGTCGTTGAGTGGAAATTGAAACTGTCGCCGCTTGTCGCGCCAGCCGCATCTGCCCAGAGCAACGTCAAAATGCCCAGCGCGTGAAAGGCGAATGCGGTGATTGCGCTTTCCGCCCGTTTGGGATCTTCTACGAATCGGAATTGGATGATGAGTTCAGTCAGGTCAAACGCCGCCCAAATTAACGCCAACGTTAATAGATTGTCGGCTGTAACGGCAAGGACGCCGAGTGCGGTAAGCGCCAGATTGCCTGACCACGCTAAAGGATTGAAGAAATTATCGCGAACGACCGCCGTGAAGAGAATGGAAAGCGAAAGCGCGACGATGCTCAACGCAAATGCCGAGGCGAAAAGGTCTGAAGTGAATGAGAGAGATTGTCCGAATAAAGCGGCGGGCTGCCAGGCAGGTAATTGTATCTGCGCCGATGGGTTAGCCAGCCAGATGAATACGCTAATGAGCGCTAGCGTCCCTCCGCCTACGGCAATCAGCCAAGCGGCGCGGTGAGCCGGCAGGAAAATCAATAAT
>BQMV01000318.1 GCA_022181005.1 Anaerolineaceae bacterium
AATTCCCATAATTCGGCGCCGCGCGCAATCCGCGGATCTGGCGCAAGCGCGCCGAGCTCTGATAGAGTTGTGTCGGCGGAGAGATTAAACGTTACGCGCATCCACGCTTCGGCATCTTTCCGCTCTTTTGCAAGGTTAACGTCGAGATTGACAGCGGGCGGCGATTGAAACGGGCGGTTGCCTAACAGGGCGTCTCTGGCACGGATGCTGTAATAGTTCGTCGAGTCGATCGCTTGCCCCAGTTTCCAGGAATCTTGCGCGCCGAGATTGTCTCCAAGCGCAGTTTGAGTTTTTCCGATCCAGAAATAGGCGCGCGCGCGATCTTCCGGTTTGACCGACAGCAGTAAGCCGCGCTGAAAATTAAGCAACGCGCCTTGATAGTCGCTTAGGCGATAGCGTGAAATGCCCGCTAGAAATAAGGCAAGCGAAGCTTCTGAGCTGGCTGAATACTCGTTCGCTGTGCGCTCCCAAAGTTGTGCGGCTTCCTCCAAACGATTGTCCATCTCCGTGATGCGCGCCGCAGTGAATAAAAACTCCGGCGCTAAAGCGGACGATGGAACCGCTGCTGCGAAATCAACTAATGTCTTTGCGCCGGCGCGCCGATCTCCTTGCAGCGACCATTCGAGATACGATTTCTCCTCCCAAGCGTCCGCCCAGCGCGGGTGAGAAGGGTAGAGCTTGATAAAACTGTCGAACGCGTCAATTGCCTCTTGCGCGCGCTGAAGTTTGCTTAAGCTGAGCGCGCGATAATATTGCGCGGTTCCGTCTGTGACTTGATTGCGCGTTGCGGCGATGTAGCGATCGAAAGCGGCGAGCGCCACGTCGTATTGCGCGGCGAAATAGTCCACCAGACCGCGATCTAACTCATCTACAGGAACGTTCGCGTTTACAAGTTCCACGAGCGCTAAATAGGAGTAATACGAAAGCGGATAGTTCTCGACGGCGTGCAGAAAGCGCGTATGCGCTTCTTCTGCCTGACCGAGCAGTTGGTGCACGCTGCCGGCGAGATAATCTATTTGCGCGCGGACGTAATCGTTTGGCGCAGAAACGTAAATTTGATCGTAGGCAGTTAACGCGCCGGCATAATCGCCGAAGTCGGCACGGGCTTGCGCGATCTTGATTTTGAGCGTCAGCCCGTCGTCAAGGCGCGAAGCGTTGAGCGCGGTAGTGTAAGCGTTGATTGCGCCGGTATAGTCTTTAAGTTGCAGCAAGGCGTTTCCGCGATATTCTTGCGTGTAGGCATCAAGAAGATTGGGAATGCGCGTCGAATAGGCGTTGTAAGCGTCTGCCGCTTGTTGCGGCTGATTTAATTTCTCGTACGCTTGCCCAATGAGGAAATAGGCGCGCGCAGCATAGGTCGAATCGGAATATTCAGCTGTTAGTTGGTTAAGCGATTCGAGCGCGGTTTGGTAGCGCCCCTCTGCCAGCGCGACGCGCGCCAAGCCCCACAGTGCGGCGGCTTGTAAGCCTTTGTCATTTGAGTCGTTAAATGCGGAAAGATACTGTTCGCGAGCCAGATCGTAATCGCCGAGGAATAGCGCCTTGTCGCCGGAGTCGACTTGTTCGACGGGGACGGGAGTGGGGAAGGGCGTTGGCGTTGGAGAGGGAACTGGCGTTAGCGTCGGTCCGCCGGGCGTGATCGTCGGCGTCGAATTGGGCTTTAAGGCGGGGAAAGCCTGACAGGCAGATAGGGCGATCAGGATGTATAACCCGATAATTTTTTTTATTCTCTGCATGAAAATCTTTTACTGGATGATATTGCGCTTACGAAAGAATTTCTACGTTCATCCCAAGTCGAATCTCGCCGACGTTGAGCGGAATCGCGTTCTGCCCAAAGATTGCGCCCAGTGGGTGTTTGCGATATTGACTTAGCGTTTTGAGCGGTTCTCGGCTGCGCGCCAGCGTGCGCTGGTCAATAGTCGGCACCTCGCAGCGCGCGCACGGTTTAACGATGGCTATTGTGACGTTTCCAATGCGGATGCGGTTCCATGAATCTTCAGCGTAAGCGCTGCAATCTTTGACGACGATGCTTGGACGAAAGCGCTCCATAGGGAGCGGCGCATCGAGTCGCGAATTTAAGTCAGCCAGCGATTCTTCTGAGATCAGCAGGATTGGGTACCCGTCGGCAAAGCCGGTGTGATCGTCTTCGTTGACTGCGTATTGCGAATCGAGCGTGCGTATAAATCCATCGGCAATATGCGCCAGCCTGACGGAAGTATCGAGAAATTCTGACAGCCATTCGACCGCTTCTTCGCCTTGGTCAATCGCTTGCACGCCTTTACTCTTCCAAATGTTAACGGGCCATGTATGCCCCGATGAACGGATCTCAATGCTTAACGAGTCTACGTCTGGCGCGGAAAGCGTTAGTGTATTGCCTTCTAATACAGGCGTAATGAGAGCCAGTTTAGGGAGTTGTCGTTGCGAAAGAAAATAAGATCGGAAGAGCACACGTCTGAACTCCAGTCACGTGGCCTTATTTCGTATGCCGTCTTCTGCTTGAAAAAAAAAACACTTTCACGTTTTCGTCCTCGTCTTCTTGTCTAATCCCCCTACCTTATCTTTCCCTACTTCCTC
>BQMV01000319.1 GCA_022181005.1 Anaerolineaceae bacterium
AACTCCAATTATCCCAGCCCGCCCTGCCAATTGCAAACTCGGGAACCGTTTCATAGCACGATCTCGGGAAAAGAAAAAAATCGCTGCCCGCCGGACGATGAAGAGAGCCTTGACGATGGACGCTGGACGCTAGGCGCTCCTGCCAACCGTCCGAGAAATCGAGCGGTTGCGCAACGTCCAGGTCCCAGCGTTGACTTAATAAGACAAACCTCGACCCTGCGCCGCGGCGCAGGGCAAACGTTTGACTTTTAACCCGCTTTACCGCTTCGACGAAATCAGGCATGAGGATCATATCCGCGTTGATAATACAGAGAAAGTCGCTGTTGGAATTTTCACGCGCAAGTTGAAACATAGACGAGATCAGCGGCACGCCCGCTTCATTCCGCGCAACAGTAGAAATGTGCCTCACGCCGAATTCTCTCGCCGCGTCAGCCAGACCCGCCTCTTCGCCAAGCAAAATAACTTCGACGCTGGGAAGCAGAGTCCACGACTTGATCGCGTTGCGTTGGATCATCGCAATATGCGAGTCGGTGAAAGGTTTGGGGGCGGAGAAGAAAGTGATCAGCGGCATGAGCAATCAGTTATCAATCGGCAACGCGTCGTTGCGAGAAGCGTTCCTGTTCTTTGCGCCGAAGCAATCTCAACGAAACAGGGGAATGTTCCGGCGTACTTCGCAGGTCTCGCAACGATATATTATTTTAGGGCGCGTTTATCAATATCTTTCAAAGTCTTATGTTCAACGCCCGCATTAATGTTTGCTGTTTCAGGATGATCGTGAACCAAATCTAAAACTTCTTTCCAGCTGAAATCATCGCGTCCGTCAAAACGCTTATAAACCGCCCGCATAAATTCCAAATCTTCGCGAGTATCCACCGTCCAGCGGTAATCGCCGAAGTCGGTTGTATGATTCAACAACGCGATTTTATATCCGCGCGGCGAAACGCCTTCCGACCGCCGGCGGCTGAGCGTTGACAGTTCCACGCCCTCATAGAAATACGGCATAACATGTTCGCGTTGCTGCGGCTCTTTAGCGTTCTTCCATGCGGCGGCAAGCGCTTTGAACGAGCAGGCTTCCACGTCCAAGCCGATCGGATATGTACGACGATACGGCGGCGGCAAGCGATTACAAACGAAATCATACTCCTCTTCAAGCAATACGTTGACGACATCGTCAATCAATTCGGGGTCAATGACGGGACAATCCGCCGTAATGCGAACTATCGCATCAGCCTTCGTCTGCTTGGCGGCTTGATAGTAACGATCAAGCACATCGTAGAGATTGCCGCGCATAAATGGGATTCCGCCGAAGTCGCAGTATTCGGCAACCGGGTCGTCAGAGGGGTCGGTCGTCGTAGCGAACAAGGTCTGAGAAACAGAAGCGGATCGCGAAGTCCGAATAAAGACGCGCCGCAACATCGGTTGCCCCGCAATATCCGCTAGAATCTTGCCGGGCAGCCGCGAGGAAGACATACGTCCTTGAATAATGGCTGCAACGTTCGGTTTCATATGGCGTTCGAATCGCGCCTGTGCGGCTCAAGTTTCCAGCGATCTGATAAAGAGTGTATCACCGAAGATCGTTTTCTAACGAACAAGCGTTACGGTTCGCCGACCTTCGCCCAATCGAACGAGACGGCGATGGGAATGTTTTGGAACGAGGAAACCGCAAGCCCTATTTTGCCTTCCTTAAGTTTAAAGCGCTCCACATCCACGCGGCGAAGGACGGTATCGTTTATATACAACGTCAAGGCGTTATCCGCGCAAAGGAGACCGATAGTTTGAGTCGCGCCGCTGGGCTGAATCGCTTTACTCGAAGCATCGTTCACGACGGGGAGATATTCAGCAACGCCGAGACTCAGCCATTTACCGTACAAAATATTATACGCCCCGTCTGTAGATGCGTTAAATTCGAACCAGCCTTGTTCGTCGCTGTAGCGGCAGACGAGCCCCACTGCGGCAGGAACGTTTGCGCGATTCGTAAATTGCGCGTCAATGCGCACATCGGCATACTCTTCGGGTCCATAGAGAGTATAGAGCCAAGTGAACGGAGAATCTATTTGGAGGAAGAGCGCTCCGTCCTCCGTTTTAATGCTGGGGACCGAATCGTTTCCCGCTTGAAGAATCACCCAGCCTGCGAGGGACGCATCGAATTCGTTGACAAAGAAGCGCGGAAGCGCAGTCGGCGAAGGCTCAAGCGTTGGCATCGGCTGAGGAGTTGAGGTCTCAGACGGGACAGGACGAGGCGTATCCGTCGGAAAGAGCGAAGCCGCAGTCGGCGTTGGCGGAAGCGTCGCCGTCTGGCAAGCGACGAGGAGCAACAAGCATCCAAAAAGAAGTTTCTTCATTCTATCTATTGTATAACACAATTGTCCGACGCGTTGCGTCGGACAATTCAGTGGAGATGCCGGGAATTGAACCCGGGTCCGAAAGACTCGACCCTCGGAAATCTAC
>BQMV01000320.1 GCA_022181005.1 Anaerolineaceae bacterium
CACCCACTTCGACAAGCTCAGTGCGGCGCCTGGCCCCTCTCCCAAAGGGAAAGGGGGATTCTGCGTATGCCACAAAATTATAGGAGAGATTCGGCACAGTCTGAATATTCGTCAAACCCCAGCGCGCGGAGGCTTCGTCAATCAATGCTGGCAGATCGGCGAGAAAGCGCGCTCCAGTTTCGCCGAAGGCTTTAACTATTGTTGAAGTATAGGCGTGTTGGAGATTCAATCTGTGTTTACAGCGCGCAACGAAATAATAGGATTTCCTTGCTTGCGGAACTGAAGAATATCCGGATGCGACTTGGCGTAATGCGTAATCTTCTCGGTGTCCCAAGATACGCGTCCTTGCGTGTATGTGGCGCGATAAGACCCGCCTGTGACGGATTCGCCGTATAGCAACACGTCTGTTTTGATCTCGTTCTCCAGCGCGATAATATTCTCTTCTACTGCGTCCAGAACCGGCGTAAATTCCAGTTCGAGCGCGTCGAGATCGGACTGAACCCGCCGGAGGATTTCGGTTCGTTTGGCTTCGTACTCCATGCGCGCCACGTCCGCTGCGCCGCGTAGATTAGTCAAGCGTTCCAATTTTTCAGCGATGTGTTCTCGCGCCGGCTGCCCGTCTACGGTTCGTAATTCGTTAACGACGATATGTTTGAGCGCGATCTTCAATTCTTTTTGCCACGTTTTGCTTTTACAGCGTTCGAGTATCTCCCCAAATAATTGACGAAGATATTCGGGGCTGGCGTCTCGTCGCGCAGCAAGCGCCGAAAGCGGCTCTCTAGGCTCGCCGTCTAAGCCGTAATAGCGCGCCAGAATTTGATAGTAGGTATCTTTGCCCGCATCGCTGGTCAGTCGTTCGTGAATGACTTGCAAAAATTGAGCGACGACCGCTTCCAGCGCGCGATCTGACAGACGCTCGATCTGCGATGTTTCGAAACCCAACTCGCCGAATAGGTTGTGCAGCGTCTGCTCCTCTCCATAGATCGCCGATAGCAAGTCATTCAGTCCGATAGTTTGGATTTTAAAGTCCATGATCCTTCCTCTTTCATAATAGGCGTTATTTCGATAGGGCTTACTGGGTAAGGAGCGCTTGCGCCGCTCACACTGGAAACAATTTCTCGAATACTTCAGGGCAGTATTTTCGAACCATTTCGCTGGACAGACCGTTCTCCTTGCAAATCTCTGCGTACAAATCTACAGACGGGCGTTTGATCCGCTTTTGAGTCTCCACGTCTAAGCCCCACAGACCGAAGCGCTGAGTCCAGCCGCGCTCCCATTCAAAGTTATCCACCAGCGACCAGTGGAAGTATCCCTTCACGGGGAAGTTGAAATTGACCGCGCGCCACACTTGATGGATGTGTTGTGCGATATAGCGCGGGCGCAGCGTATCTTCCGCGTCTTCCACCCCATTCTCTGTGATGTAAATTGGCAGGTTGGGGTACGTCTGCGTCGCCCATTTGATCGTGTCGAATATTCCTTGCGGGATGTTGGCGATCATCTTTGTCGCGCTGAAGTCCGAATCTTCAGGGAAGTAGCGCTTCCCAAAAAGTTCTTTTGCGTTCGTAATATCAAATTTGACGGTATCCACCGAATAATAATTAAGCCCCAGAAAATCCTGCGTTCCTTTCGCTTCGGGAATTTGTACGCTGCCCAGCGGAGATCGCATCGTTCCGCCGCTCAAAGCGCTGGGGAACGCCATATTGATTCCGCTCGATTGAATATTTCGCATGAGTCTGTCAAGCGGCGACCACCAGCGGCGCGGCGTTATTGGGCGATAATGGAGAGCGTACCCGACGCGCGCGTCGGGTTGGATTTCGTGGATGGCGCGATATGCGGCGGCGTGTCCGCGAATCATATTGGCTTGGACTTGCATGGCGATCTTCAACCCGCGTCGTTTGACGGGGAACGCGCCCGCTACATATCCGCTCAGCGCATACACGTTCGGCTCGTTGATTGTGCACCAGATCGAACAATATTCTTTCAACGCCTCTACTGTTTTGCGAACGAACTTCTCGAATAGCGCAACGGATTCTTCGCGCTCCCAAGCGTCCATTTCGTAGAACCATAACGGGTCGGTAAAATGATGCAGCGTGACCATCGGAGTCATACCGCGTTCTTGTAAGCCGCGCAACATAGCGCGATAACGCTCCAGCGCGTTTTCATCCCATGTAAGATCGGAAGAGCGTCGTGTAGGGAAAGAGTGTAGATCTCGGTGGTCGCCGTATCATTAAAAATAAAAGAATATGCCTGTCAGTTCTAGCAATAGTCGCATTCTTGACAACCTTGCACGTATTACTTCATATACAGTCTGCTAACCGGTTGTTTCTTGTCGT
>BQMV01000321.1 GCA_022181005.1 Anaerolineaceae bacterium
TTTTTTAGGGTTTGTAAGGCGTCTTCTTCCAGTATACAATTCGTTTGGGTGACTGCGAATAATCTATCCAGCGCTTCGCGTAGAATTTGGTCGGAAACTTTCGCGTAGCCTTTGTTGGTCAAAATATCTCGCAGGGCGAATACATAAGCGGTCTCAAGTAAATCTTTTTCGCGCTGTTTAAAATACTCTTCCAGTCTCCGTCGGAATTCCATCGGGAATGTAGAGAGGTTCAGTTCCAGCCCTTGCTCTTGCAGGTAACGAGTCAGAGCCTCGTCGCCGCGCGCATTGACTGAATAAGCGGCATCGCGCTCATACATGAGCGTCCCGCCGAGATCGAAGATGACCGCGCGAAGAATGGAGGGAGGCATGAGCTTGTAGAAGGTATCGTTCAGTTACAGCGGATCGAACGCCCGCCTGGGGTGAAAAAATAATAATATTCCAAGTGCGGTCTGGCGTCGGTGAGAATCGCCGTATCTTTTTCTTCTTCCAGAACGCACGAACGGTTGCCGATATATTTTTCGAAGATCACGTCAGGCGTCAGCGAGGCGTCTACGCCGACTGCGAAAATTCCCTCGCTGTTTTCGAGGTATGTTGCAAGTCCAACGTTCATGTACTCTCGATCAAATTCGATCTCCTGGTTGCTGGCGACGATCCAGTCGCGGAATAATTCTAAGTGTGAGAAAACATTGGCGGCTGTTTTTGGAATGCTGTGTCTCTCGTTCATCCATGCGCAAAATATACCACCTTTGTCGAGATGCGACTGATATAACTGCATTGCTTCGCGTGAATACAGGTTGTTATGCCCTGCCGTGAAGCTGTTCAAAGGATCAATGAAGATCAGGTCATAGGTTTCGTTCGGGTAGGCGTATAAATAGCGCCGCCCATCGTCGGTAATATACTGAACGCGGGGATCGGCGAGTGTTTTCTGCGCGGCGGGAACGTATTGATCCAAGAGCGTTCCCAAATCGCCTATCAATTCCACAATGACGATTTTTTCCACACCGGGCATTTGCGTCAGAAAATATGCCGTATTCGACCCGCCTAGCCCGATGATCAGAATCTTTTTGGGACGGCTTGCGCTTGCGCAGGTAAACGCGGAGCGTTCATAATCGCCGTAGGATGGAAAGTAACTGTTTTGAATCCCGCCGATCCATAATTTGGCTGGAGAGTTTGGTTTTGAGTAAAACCCTAACGCGAGCGCGCTGTCGCTCGATTCGCGCGTCACCACAGGTTCGTTCGCTGCGACCTCGTAAAATTTTCCATACAAAGCGCCGCGCCATGGGGCGACCAGCGCCAGAACGATAAGACACGCGGGAAGAACATATACTTTGTTTTGCAAGGTCCGACGTTTCTTCCAAACTAGACTTGTAAAAGCCAGGCTGAGCAACGCCAATACCTTCAGCGTTAATTCCGTTCCGAACCATGACAGGAACGCGAAACTGATCGTCAAGGATCCAGCGACTGAGCCGAGTATGTTTGCAAGATGAATGTCTCCCACGCGCTTCCCGGCGATATTTGCGCTTGTAATTGCGATTCGATCCAGCACAGGGAGTCCGCCTCCCATGACCAGGCTGGCTGGCAGGACAAGCGCGAAGGCGGGAAGAAAATATTGAAACAGGCTCGAAATCATTAACTTCCGCGAGAAAACGAGACCGTTTACCGTTTCTGCAAAAGGCGGAATGGGTTGTTGCGGATTTGCGAACGCTTCCTTGATCCACGGCTGAAGCGAGGGGATATGCAGCGCGCCCGCAACGAACAGGAAAGACAATAAAGCAATGATGCCGCTTGACAGTTGCAATTTCCAAAACAACGCGACTCGGTCATGACTTTGATCCGCTTTTCGCCCCCAGATGAATCCGCCGATCGCCAACCCTGTTAAAAAGACGAACAACACGCTTGGAAAGCCGTAGGCGGTCCCTTTGTTCCAAATGCCAAGCGCGCGAAACCAAAGCATTTCAAAGCCGAGGTTGATAAACCCTGTCAGAAACGCCGCCAGCAAAATAGCGCGATATGAAACGTCTTCCGATGCTCGGGAATGGGCTTCTTTCGATTCGCTTTGCGGCGCGGATTCCTCTCTGCCAAGAAGAGCCATCGCGCTAATACCTACGCTGAAATTAAGCAGGACTGCGATGAGCGTTGTTCCATTGAGACCCGCCCAACCGATCAGAACAAACCCGGTGATCAGCGCTCCCATCCCTGCGCCCACTGTGTTGATGCCGTAAAGCAAACCGATCATATGACCGGATATGTCCACACGGTTCACAAAAGATTGCGCCAGCAGCGGCAGCGTCATCCCCATTAATAGCGTGGTAATCAAAAGGAGAAGAAAACTAAGAAGAAA
>BQMV01000322.1 GCA_022181005.1 Anaerolineaceae bacterium
GCAAGGCGAGCGAAGTTTGGCGGATACCATCCTGTGTGAAGCGGACCGCCTTAAAGAGAAACTTGCTCTATCCGATGGAGGCAGTAAGAAGATGGAGTACGGCACGCGCTCGTTGTTTATGAAATGATGAGAAGGAGTTGACCTAATGATTATCTGTTCGAATTGCGGCCATGAAAACGCAGAAGGATCCATTTTCTGTTTGGAGTGCGGGACGTCGGTAGACGGCGCGCAATTATTGGTCACGAAGACCATCGCAGATAGCGAGATGGTTGACAGCGTCAAGAAGGAAGCGTTAAATTCCGGCGCGGACGATTTATCTACCGATTATTGGCTGGCGTTGCGTTTAATGGAGAACGATAAAATGCTGTATCTTTCGGCGCGCGATGAATTTACATTAGGACGTTTTACCGAAGGGCAGCCTGTAGCGCCTGATATTGATCTTATGCCGTATCAAGCGTATGCGTCGGGCGTTTCGCGGCTGCACGCGGCGATTCGGCGCGATTCGGATCGCGTAATCATTATGGACCTCGGATCGTCTAATGGAACCTACCTCAACGGTCGCAGGCTTAATTCGCATATGGAAGAACAGTTGAAACGCGGCGACGTGATCGCTCTTGGAAAACTCAAAATGCAAGTTATCGTATAACGCAGCGTTTTCGCAGAAAAGGCAACAAGTATGGCGTACACAATTATTTTACATATTACCGGCGAAGCCTCTGTGCTTTGCGAAATGGAAGACCTTCCCAAACCGACCGACACGATCGTCACCGTGCATAACCCGCGTTTGCGCGACGGTAAAGACATTCACTATCTCGAATCGAACGTGACCAAAGTGATCTGGCCCATGAATAAAGTCGCTTTGATCGAAATTTTGGATAGCCAGGACGAAGAAGGTTTAATTGGCTTTGTGAGAGAATAATATGACTGATGAATTCAAACGACGCCGCATCCTTGTGGTGGACGACGAAGAGCGTATGGTGCGATTCATTCGTATGAATCTGGAGCATGACGGCTTTCAGGTGACGGAAGCTTTTAACGGCAAGCAAGCCCTCCAAAAAATGCGCGATACGACTCCCGACCTGATCTTGCTCGATGTGATGATGCCCGATATAGACGGCTTCGAAACGCTTGAGACCATTCGCGAAAGCGGCAATACGGTGCCGGTAATTATGCTTACCGCCAAAGGCGAAGAAGACGACCGCGTGCGCGGGCTTGAGCTCGGCGCCGACGATTATGTGACCAAACCGTTCAACCCGCGCGAATTGGTCAGCCGCATTAAAGCCGTTTTACGTCGCACCGAAGGGACGAGCGGTTCGATGCACGACATTATCGAAGTGGATGATCGTCTTAAAATTGACTTCGATCGCCGCGAAGTTTGGCTGGAGGGTAAACTTGTCAAATTGCGCCCGACGGAATACCGATTGTTGTATCATCTGGTTCAGAACGCCGGTTGGGTCGTCACGCACGATCAAATCCTTGTCAAAGTATGGGGTTATGAATATCGCGACGAACCGCATTACGTCCGCTTATATATCAACTATCTGCGCCAAAAATTGGAAAAAGACCCCGCCAATCCGAAATATATCCTGACCGAACGCGGCGTGGGCTATCGCTTTGTAGATTACAAGCGACAAAAACTATAGGCGCGAATTTCATACGTTTTTTTGATAAAGAACTTGCGTGTTTTTAACGCAAGTTCTTTATATTAAGGGCAAGATGTACGTTGCAAAGAAAAAGAAACTGGAGGTTGCTATGACTAATTTAATCCGTTGGGAACCCGCCCGCGACTTTATGACCTTGCGCGAGGCGATGGATCACCTGTTCGATGATGCGTTCACGCGTCCGCTTTCTATCCGAGACGGTTGGTCGGCGCCGGCGGTGGATATGTATCAGACGGATAACGAGGTGATCGTGAAGGCGTCCATTCCCGGCTTCAAAGCCGATGATGTGCAAATTAATATCACCGGCGACATCCTCACCTTACGCGGCGAATTGAAACGCGAAGAGGAAAAAGAAGACAAAGCTTGGCATATCCGCGAACAGCGTTGGGGTTCGTTTCAGCGCTCGCTCGTGATCCCGACTGCGGTTGTGACCGACAAGTCGAAAGCGGAGTTTGAAAATGGGATTCTCACAATTTCCCTCCCCAAGGCGGAGGAAGTGAAACCCAAGACGATCGCCGTCAAAGTAAAGTAAGCAGGTAAGGCAAACATAGCGCGAGAGAAATTTCTCTCGCGCTGTGTATTTAAAGGGAGAATATAAAGAAGAGAAAAATCATCGGTGTTA
Source organism: Anaerolineaceae bacterium (assembly GCA_022181005.1). Lineage (GTDB taxonomy): Bacteria > Chloroflexota > Anaerolineae > Anaerolineales > Villigracilaceae > Defluviilinea. Next base: position 2,284 of record BQMV01000322.1, read on the forward strand.
GAACATTT
>BQMV01000323.1 GCA_022181005.1 Anaerolineaceae bacterium
GAGGTCTTCAAGTTCCCATTTGATCTGCCAGACCCCCAGTAAATTGGCGAGCGGCGCGAAGAGGTCAAGCGTCTCTGGGGCGATGCGTTTTTGCTTCGCTGTTGACGTGAATCCGAGTGTGCGCATATTGTGCAGGCGATCCGCCAGTTTGATTAAAGCTACGCGCGGATCGTCGCGCATGAAGAGGAACGCTTTGCGAAGACTCTCCGACTTGAGGTCGCTCTGGCTTGCTTTAAGATCGCGCATGCGTTGGTGACTATCGCCGGGCGAGGCGAAACGCGCTTCTGCGTCGTCTGTGCGTTCGTTTTCTTTCTTCGTATGTTGGCGTTTGTGTGAAACACGCGGAAAAGCGGTTAATTTTGTTACACCGTCTACCAGAATGGAGACGGTATCGTCAAATTCATTTCGGATATCGCTCAGGGTGACCGAGGTGTCTTCTACGGTATCGTGAAGCAGCGCCGCCGCTATCACGGTTGCGGGGACGTGTAGATCGGCGAGGATGTTTGCTACGGCGATGCAGTGAGTGATGTAAGGCTCGCCGGAACTTCGCGTTTGTCCGCGATGCGCTCGTTCCGCGAGTTCATAAGCGCGTTGAATCCGCCTTCGATCATCGTCGGAGCTGTAATTTGCGAGGAGGGATTTTGGCAGCTCGTCGGGGGATGTGGGCAAGGATCTCGATTTCATGCTATAAATTGTACTATGTAAGCAGTTTTTCTTTGAGGGCTTGGTCGGTTGGCGGGTAAATCCTTCTCAGCCTGCCGAAGGAGAGATCGCCAGTGTTAATCGTCAATAATGTTACGCGTTTGCTTGATTCGCGTAAAATCCCTTATAGCGCGTATGAACTCCCGTTTGAAAAGCTCGGCGCGCAAGAGTCTGCGCGTATTCTGGGCGTTGAGCTTGCGTCTCTTTTCAAAACGATCGTTGTCGCGCGCGATAAGCCTAAGAAACCTTTGCTGGTCGTTGTGCCGGGCGATGCGATCGTAGACTTGAAGCGATTGGCGGCGGCATTAAGGGAAAAGAAAGTCCATTTGCCGATGGAAAAAGAAGCAGAACTTATGACTGGCTTGCAAGCGGGGGGTATTTCGCCGTTGGCGCTGCTCAACAAGGGTTTTCAAGTTGTTATTGACTCCTCTGTGAGAAAATTGGATCAAATCCATATCTCAGGCGGGCAGAGAGGATTAAATATCAAACTGGCGGTTAAAGATTTAATTCAATTGACGAATGCGCTTGTTGAGTCGGTGGCTAAGCCCATGGTAGAAGGATGATTCCCGCGTGAAGGGATCAAAAAACAGCGGCGCTAAATTGCCGCTGTTTTTTTTATTTATGGATGTCTGCGTTCTTAGTGGAACTTAACGGAGTCTTCTTTAATTTCAAACGTCCACTTATCTGGGTTATTAATGCAGCCGTATCCAGCCGAGTTGAACGCGTGTTTGTTGTCCAAACTCCATGCCCAGAGATTATAGCAACCATAGACGAGATCGGTGATCACAACCGAATCGCCATTTTTACCCAAATCGTATGATCTATAGCCGCACTCATCGAGGGCGGTTTTATTTAGATAGAGCGAAATTCGAACAGGCGACTTCGTTGAATTGACGATCTTGATGGTCGTGCCGTTGCCTTTGGGAGTTCCCAGCACGCGCGTTGCACAGTAATCGCCTGAGGCGCTTGCCAGCGTGTTCGTCGGCATAACTTGCTCAACAGTGGGGAGCGGAAGCGGCGTTTCAGTCGGCGGCGGCGTTTCGGTCGGCGTTTCGGTTGGCGGGATGGGCGTATTGGTCGGAATTGCCGCCTGCGTTTCCGCGACGATCGTCAGCGCTGCCGCGACAGCGGTGCCTTGCACTTCCTCCACGCTGATAGTTGGGACGGCGGGTTGCCCGCTGCCACAAGCGGAAAGCAACGCAACGAGGATGATAGACGCCAAAATGATTCGAAAGTGGTTCATTAATTTAATCTCCTGGAAAGTATATTTTTAGCAATTCGGATAGCATCCGCCTTTAGCGACGATTGTATCTTTTCGGATGATGATCTTCCAACTTCCGCCGTTGAGTGCGAAGCCCCCTGAGGTCGTGAACTGCTTAGGACCGTTGACGTAAGCGTAAGCGCTGTAATAACCCGCAGGTCCCGAGAATGAGCCGCCCGTGGTCGCAGGTATGAAGCCGCATTCCCCTTGAGAAGTCGTCACATAAAGAGATAGGATAAT
>BQMV01000324.1 GCA_022181005.1 Anaerolineaceae bacterium
TACGGCGGCCACCAGGATCTACACTCTTTCCCTACACGACGCTCTTCCGATCTAGTCGCGCAGACCGAGCAGCGGATCAATATGAACTTTGATGATTTTTTCGGGATTGGTCGCCGCAACTTCTTCGATATCTACGCCGCCTGCGGCAGAGGCGATCATAACGGGTTTCTTGGCGGCGCGGTCGTTGGTGATGGAGAAATAAATTTCCTTCTCAATGGCGGCGGCTTCGTCTACAAGGATTTTGCGCACCGGCAAGCCTTTGATCTCCATGGAAAGGATTTGCTGCGCGAGTTGCTCCGCTTCCGCTGCGTTCTTCGCGACTTTGATGCCGCCAGCCTTGCCGCGCCCGCCCACCAGAACTTGCGATTTGATGACGACGCGTCCGCCGAGTTCTTCGGCGATATGCCTGGCTTCCAGCGCAGTGGCGGCGACTCGTCCTTTAGGGATGGGCACTCCATACTTGGCAAAAATTGTTTTCGATTGATACTCGTGAAGTTTCATAGGTCCCTTCGTAATTCTTCAAGATAAAAGCACGGGCATTATACCATCTCGCTTTGGAGCGTCGACGATGTAAAGCGGCTGGCTTTCTGAAAGCGCGGACGCGGACAAGACCATGATGGTAGAATCGTTAAGCGGGATTCGCGTAGAAAAGATAGTTAGAGCGAACGACGTAATCATCAAAAAAGGCGGTGTGTGAATGGCAAACGATATGTATGACGCGATCGTGATCGGCGGCGGAGTAATGGGTTGCGCGACCGCATATTACTTGATGAAATTCGATCCGCGTTTGAAAGTCGTTGTCCTCGAGATGGATCCAACATATACAAAAGCCTCCACGCCGCTTTCGGATGGAAATACGCGCATTCAATTCAACGTGAAAGAAAATATCCAAATGTCGCAATACGGGCTTGAAGTCCTCAAGACATTTGCCGAAGATATGGCGGTTGGAAATGAAAAACCTGATATCGCGTTCCGGCAGCAAGGGAATCTATTTGTGTGGGATGATGCCAGCCGCGACGAGGCTTATGAAGGCATGCTTTTGCAGAGAAGCCTTGGCTGCGAAGTCTATTGGCTGACGCCAGCAGAGGTTCAGCAGCGCTTTCCGCTCTACAACTTGAAGAATTGCAGCGCCGGCGCGTTCGGTCCGCTTGATGGGACGATGTCGCCTATGGCGGTGTTGAACGCATATAAATATAAGGCGATTTCGCTCGGAGCGAAATACATCCATGCGGAAGCGATTGAGGTTCTACATCAAGCGGGGCGTGTTACGGGAGTTAGGGCAGCGACGGGCGAAATTCTGCACGGAGGCATCGCGCTGAATGCGGCAGGCGCGTGGGCGCCGCTCATCGCTCAAACTGCCGGCGTGGAATTGCCGATCGCGCCCACAAAGCGCCAGATCACGATTGTTGAAACGAATTATCGCGGCGAGGGCATTCTACCGATGTTGTTTTTGCCTTCAGGTTTATATATCGTTCATGAGGGCGCGGGCTTATTCATGGTCGGCAAGTCGTTCCCCGATGATTACGTCGGCTATGACGATTTCCGTTGGGAGAAGAGCGTATTTGAGGAGCGTATCTGGTTTGAATTGGCGGATCACATTCCCTTGTTCGACCGCCTTAAGATCTTACGCGGCTGGGCGGGATTGTATGAGGTCAATACATTGGACGGCAACGCGATCCTCGGCGAAACTGCGCAGATGCAAGGTCTCTTTTTTGCTAACGGATTTTCGGGGCACGGTTTTCAGCAGGCGCACGCGGTTGGCAGATACACCGCAGAGTTAATGCTGGGCAAACCCCCAGCCTTAGATCTCTCTGTTTTTTCAGCGAGCCGAATTGCGGAGAACAAGCCTGTATTCGAGAGCAGGAAGAAACTTATCTAGCGCATCTCCATATTTCGCTTCTGGCTCCATTGTCCATATCCTTCGTTCCGACGTTTTTCGCGCCGTTCATGTTGCTCGTGGATTTGCTCTACATGATCAACCTTCTCCTTGACGGCGACTTCGAGCCACAATTTGCCTTTTTCCGCGGTGGCGCAACTCCCTGCGCCGTATGCGCCGGTCTTTGTGTCGTCGTCCCAAGGCGGATTAGCGATTAACGCGCCGCCCTCGATCCAATCCATGTAATAATCTGGAGTGACAATAAAATCGATCTCATCTACAACGCGTTCCATGCGGCATAGATCGGGGCGCAG
>BQMV01000325.1 GCA_022181005.1 Anaerolineaceae bacterium
AGTTTACAGACAAGAAGTGAGTGAGAGAGGATGGACTAATTAGAAGCGGTTGGGAGGGGTGTTTGTTTTAATGATACGGGGGCCACCGGGTGCTACACTCTTTACCTACACGACGCTCTTCCGATCTATTGGCGGACGCCCGATCTTGTGGCATATTATGAACATCTACGCCGCGCACGGATTCAAGGAGTTCGTCGTGGCGTTGGGCTATAAAGGGGAGGTCGTCAAAGATTATTTCCTTAATTATCATTTGCATTCGCGCAGTTTCACCGTGCGACTTAAAGACGGCGAGGTGAGCGCGCACCCAATGGACGGCGAAGATTGGATCGTCCATCTTTTGGACAGCGGCGCAGACACGAACACGGGCGGACGAGTCAAGCGCGTGGCGGAGTTCATCGGCGACGAACCTTTCATGCTTACTTACGGCGACGGAGTCGGCAATGTTGACATTCCCGCGCTGGTCGAATTCCATCAGCGCAGTAAAAAACTAGTTACGCTCACCGCCGTTCGTCCGCCGGCGCGTTTCGGTCAAATGGTCATCGAGGGCGAGCGCGTTATCCAATTCAAAGAGAAACCGCAAATTGGCGAGGGATGGATCAACGGCGGATTTTTTGTTTTGCAACCCGAAATCGTAAACTACATCAGAGACGACAACACGGCTTGGGAATTTGAATCGTTAGAGCGCATCGCCGCAGACGGGCAACTTTCCGCGTTTCAGCATAACGGATTTTGGCAATCTATGGACACCTTGCGCGACGTGCAACTGCTCAACAAATTATGGCAAGAAGGAGACGCCCCGTGGAAGATATGGGAATGAATCGCGCTTTCTGGCAAGATCGTCCCGTGTTCGTTACGGGCGCGACGGGCTTGGTCGGCAGTTGGCTGACTCGCCGATTGATTCAAGCGGGCGCGGACGTGGTTTGTCTCATCCGCGATTGGGTGCCGCAAAGCGAGTTAACGCGCTCCGCCGACATCGAGCGAGTCAAAGTCGCGCGCGGCGACGTGCGCGACCGCGATTTGTTGGAACGCGTTCTCGGCGAATTTGAAATTGATACGGTCATTCATCTCGCCGCGCAAACAATCGTAACCATTGCAAACCGCAATCCTATTTCTACGTTCGAGACCAATATCGGCGGCACATGGAATCTGTTGGAAGCCTGTCGCCGCAGCCCGAAGGTTAAGCAGGTCGTGGTCGCTTCGTCGGATAAAGCCTATGGCGATCAAGCGACTTTGCCGTATGATGAAAACACGCCGCTGCAAGGGCAGCATCCCTACGACGTGTCAAAATCTGCGGCGGATTTAATTGCGAAGACTTACGCGGTTTCTTACGATCTGCCCGTGGCGATCACCCGTTGCGGAAATTTTTACGGCGGCGGAGATTTGAACTGGAATCGCATCGTACCCGGAACAATTCGCTCCATCCTGCGCGGACAACGCCCTGTCATTCGCTCGGACGGGCAATATGTCCGCGATTATTTTTACGTCGAAGACGGCGCGGCGGCATATATGCTCTTGGCGGAGAAATTAGCCGAACATCCCGAATTGCGCGGCGAAGGATTCAACTTCTCTTACGGCGCGCAAGCGACCGTTTTAGAGTTAACGCGCCGCATCCTTGATTTAATGAAATCCGATTTAGAGCCGCAGATTCTCAACGAAGCGAGCAACGAGATCCGCGACCAATTTCTCAGCGCGGAAAAAGCCTGTCGCGTTTTGAATTGGTCGCCCTTGTTCACGTTAGAGCAAGGTTTGGATAAAACGATTGATTGGTATAAAAAATTTTTTAAGACGGAGCGAATATGATGACGCAAGATGCGCAACTGCGCGCCGAAATTTTGAAATTGGTCGAAACCTATTACGAAGCGCGTTTCACTAAACGCGCCTTCAATCCCGAAGCAGATATTGTCCATTATGCCGGGCGAGTTTTCGACGCGAAAGAGTTGATCAATTTGGTCGACTCCAGCCTCGATTTCTTCCTCACCGCCAGTCAATATTCGGAGCGCTTTGAAAACGACTTCGCCGAATACTTTGGCTTGTCGGACGCTTATATCGTCAATTCGGGTTCTTCAGCAAATTTGGCGGCGGTTACGGCGCTGACTCCGCCCAAATTGCGCGATCGCCGTTTGC
>BQMV01000326.1 GCA_022181005.1 Anaerolineaceae bacterium
TGTGCTCTTCCGATCTCGGCTGATCGCTTGCGAGCCGCCCAACACGAGCGCGATGAAAATTCCCGGTATGAAGAATTCCAGGACGCGCGATTCGCCTTTTAACCCGCCGTAGGAATAGATCACTACCGCCGCCCAGATGACGAGGCTGACGAGAATGGAACGTTTTGCGCCGATCCATCCCGCAAGCTTGCCCCAGAGCAACGCGCCTACGAAGGCTACGAACTGGATCATCAAGATGATGCCCGTCAATGTTGCTAGCGGAAGCTCCAATCCGCCGCGAATAAGAGGCGCGGCGGCGAACGTCGAGGAGACCGCAATTACGGTTTGAATGCCGTCGTTGTAGAGAAAATAGGCGACCAGAAATTTAATGGTTTCGGGAAAGCGTTTGATCTCTCGAAATGTTTTCCCGAGTTGCTTGAACCCGACGCTTATATACGTTTCGCCTTGGGGAAGAGGTTTCGCCGTGTGGCGAGAGCGTAATCGTTGCCACGTTATAAAAGAGAACCCCAGCCACCATATGCCAGCCGACGCCAGATTGATGCGCACGGCTAAACCGCTCGGCACGCCGAGTTTATCGCTGAACTGATAGAAAGCTAAATTGAGCGCGAGCAACAATCCGCCGCCTAAATAACCCAGCGCCCATCCGTATGAAGAGACGCGATCCCTTTCCTCTTCCGAGGCGATATCTGGAAGATAGGCGTTGTAGAAGACGATCGCGGCGCCGAAGGTCAGGTTGGCGATGATGAACAGCAAGCCTCCAAGCCACCAGGTTGCGTCAACGACGAAAAATAGCGCGATAGTGGCGATTGCGCCGGTGAAGGCGAAGATTTGCATCATCCGTTTGCGTTGACGCGAATAGTCCGCGATGGCGCCGAGGATAGGCAGGAAAAAAACTTGCAGCCCCACCGAAAGCGAGACGCAATAAGGCAGGAAGGAATCGGGCGCGATGGCGACCCCTAGAATACGAGCGAGTCCATCGGGATGGGCTTTTGCTGCGGTCGCCGCGAGCGCCGCGATATACGGTCCGAGAAAGACCGTTCCGACCGTCGTGCTGAAGGCGGAGTTCGCCCAGTCGTACATTGCCCAGCCGAAGATTTCGCGTTTGTCGTTTGTAGTTGGATGTTCGATTGTCACGCTTCCTCCTGTTTGCGTTGATGTTGAATGTCAAAACCCCGTTCAATGCGTTTGAGTTGCGGAATATCTGAAATGTGATAGAATCGGCGCGTTCGCATCTGGAGAAAAGGGACTGAAGTCGCAAATGTGACCCTTGCGTAAATTCATCTCTTCATATATAATCAAGTTTTGCTATCCCGCCTAACGCGCGGGATGGCTTCGTGTGTTTACTAACTCTGCGCGCATCCTGTATTTGAATTGCATCTGTTACCCGGCAAGCACTGAATTTGGGATGAGGGTGAGTACTTCGTAACGGCGCACAGACATACTGCCAGGAGCACAATCCATGTCTTCTTCTCTGCCTCGTAGAACATACGCGCGTATTCCGATTAATATTGATCTGCCGAACTTGATCGAAGTTCAATTAGATTCGTTTGAACGCCTTAAAAAAGAAGGGCTGGGCGACTTGTTTCATGAAGTGTCGCCGATCGAGTCGTACAACAAGGGGATGAAGTTATACTTTCCCGGCCGCAGCCCTGAGGCAAAGCAGTGGGGCTTGAAATACTGGTTCGGCGAGCCGAAGCACAGCATCGAAGAGTGTGTTGAACGCGATCTGACTTACTCCAGTCCGTTAAATGTATCCGTCCTGTTGGCAGGTCCGGATGTGCCTGAACCGATTAAGCAGGATATTTTCCTCGGCGATTTTCCCGAGATGACCGATAAAGGCACGTTTATTATTAATGGAACGGAGCGCGTCGTCGTTTCGCAGTTGATCCGCTCTCCGGGCGTGTATTTAGAAGCGCCGGTAGATCGCGCGACAGGGCGTTCGCTTGCCATGTCCAAACTGATTCCCGATCGCGGCGCGTGGATGGAATTCGAAACCCGCAAATCGGATTATATTATTTTGAAGTTCA
>BQMV01000327.1 GCA_022181005.1 Anaerolineaceae bacterium
CAAGGATGCCTGCGATCATGCACGAATAGACAGTGACTAACGTCACCGCCGAACGCGTAGCGATCAGCCACTTCGAGACTACGTCGAGCGCATCCCATTCTTTTTTATCGTCCATTTTGATGAGTTGCCACGAGGCTTTGCGCCACATAGCGAAATTGATATTCATTATGTTTCTCCTGACATAAAAGGTCTGATAGTTTTTGTCTTTCGACAAGTCCATCGCCAATTGTACGTCGTGATTATACCCTCAACTTATCGAACAAATCGAGCTGGCGCGCTTTGTTTCGCACGGCTAACGACATAACCTTCGATTCCGAACACTCCCAACGCCAGCCAGATTAGCCCAAAGCCGAACAGCTGCGAACGATCGAATAATTCATGATAGACGAATACGCCCAATAGAAATTGAAGCGTTGGCGTAAGATATTGAAGAACGCCGACTATAGTGAGCGGGATTTGCTTGGCGGCGGATGCAAACAATAATAGCGGAATCGTGGTTACAGCGCCCGCGCCGACCATAAGCCAGTCTGCTGTTGCGCCAGAATGCAGAAACGCGCCTGTTCGCGCGGCTTCCACAGCGCCCAAGTAAACGAGCGCCGGAACGAAGAGAATGCCAGTTTCAAACGTCAGTCCATAGAGCGAGCCGAGCGGCGCGAGTTTCTTGACTAACCCGTAGAAGCCGAATGAGAAAGCAAGTGCGAGCGCGATCCACGGCAAACGTCCATAAACGAACGTCAAATAACCGACTCCGATTACGGCAAGCCCGACGGAAAGCCATTGCGCTGAGCGCAACCGCTCGCGCAAGAAGAGCACGCCTAGCAACACGCTTAATAACGGATTTATAAAATATCCCAGACTTGCCTCAATCACAAAATCCGAGTTGACCGCCCAAACATATACCAGCCAATTAACACCGATCAATATCGAAGCGATCAAATAAACGCGAAATACGCGCCAATTCACAACAGAGCGGAAATCTCGCCATTGACCGCTAACGCCGATGATCGCAATCAGCAGCGCAAACGACCAGATAATGCGATGCCCCAATAGTTGCGGAGCGGAAACCTCGCGCAGCAGCTTCCAGTAGAGCGGGAAGAAGCCCCACAGCGCGTATGCGACAACGCCGTTCAAGATGCCTTTGCTCATTAAGTGTCCTTACAAAAATCTAGAATTAAGAACGCGACAATTCTCAGAACGTCGCAATCGGTTGCCGCCCTGCAAAGCCCGTCTCAACTTCATGCCAATACGCAATATTCGTTTCGCCATAGCGCCAGCACAAGCATACTTCGCGTCCTTCTTTAAGCGCAGGAAAATCCATAAGTCCCGCGCTGATGTCCTTAATCTGCGCGCCAGCGGCTTGAATTGCATGCAGCAAATCGTCGAAGCGTTCAAAATCGACGACCATTTTGCTTAAGGTCGGGCTGCCGCCGTTGCCAGCAGCTTTTTCCATCATCGCCCAAACCTCGGGTTGGTCGGCAAGAACTCGGCGGCGAATCAGCATCGCTTCATGGATAAGCGGGCGTATCGTTTCTAACGCTCGGTTGGCTTCCTCAAGGGTGAAATAAATCGGCATGTCGGAAGTATACACGCAGACATAAAAAAACGGGAGCGACAGCGTCGTAGGCGACGCTGTCGCTCCGTCATCAACTTAACCTATATACGATTATACGATTTTAGCCTCAAACTATTCGTCACAACAAAGACGCTGCTAAAAGCCATCGCGCCGGCGGCGAGCATCGGGTTCAACCAACCCAGTGCGGCGGCGGGAATTAGGATCACGTTATAGAAGAACGCCCAGAACAAGTTTTGTTTGATCGTTGATAATGTCTTTCTCGATAAGCGGATTGCTTTTACTATACCGAGCAAGTCGCCGCTCATCAAAGTCACAGGCGCCGCCGCCATGGCAACGTCGGTTCCAGTGCCGATGGCGATCCCCACATCGGCTTGCGCGAGCGCGGGGGCGTCGTTGATGCCGTCTCCAACCATGGCAACTACGATTGACGATTGACGAT
>BQMV01000328.1 GCA_022181005.1 Anaerolineaceae bacterium
TCATTTCTATTTATTGTAATATAATTCAACCATCAACAGAGACGAAACAACTTCAACTCTAGGAGGAATGCAATTGAGTCATACGCATCAATTTAGATTTGCCGCCATAGAAGAATTACCCGTTTACCGCGAGGCTGCATTACAACTAGCCAAAGACTCTTGGCCCGAATTCATGTGGCACGATCGAATCGCTCAAGCCTACTGGCATGAGTTCTTTGACCGTTTCGCCAAGCATCAATCTTTAATGATCGATGTAGAGACAAACCAAGTTGTCGCAGTCGGACATAGCTTCCCATTTCACTGGGGCGCCCCGCTTAGCGAGTTGCCCGACGAAGGCTGGGACTGGGTCATTCAAAAAGCGGTTGACGACGATCAAAAAGGCGTTAAACCAAACCTGCTTGCGGCTGTATTCGTTGGCGTGCGCGCGGAATATAAAAAGATCGGATTGAGCCGCTCCATTCTACTGTCGTTTCAGCCGACGGCGCGCGCGCATGGATTCAAGCAAATCGTCATTCCGGTGCGCCCGAACGAAAAGCCGAAATACCCGCTTATCAGTATGGACGACTATCTTACATGGAAAAACGAAGCGGGCGCGCCCTTCGACGCTTGGTTGCGCATCCAAGCGCGAGCTGGCGCGACGTTCATCAAAGTCTGCCAGCGCTCTAAAGTCGTCAGCGGCTCACGCGCCGAATGGGAAGCGTGGACCGGCATGAAATTCCCGCAAAGCGGGCAATACATCATCCCCGGCGCGCTTGCTCCGATGCGCATGGATGCGGACAAGGACGAAGGCATATACGCTGAGCCAAACGTTTGGACACTGCACGAGTCGGGGTGATTTATAATGAGCGCATGATATTTCGCACGGCGTATATCGCGGCGGCAACAACGCTTCTTCTCTTCGCGTGTCAACCTTCCGCTTCTCAACTTATCACGATCGTTGACGACGAAAACGTCGTTATCGTTCGCTCGAATAGAGCGAATCTTGCAGAAACGCTTACCCAAGCGGGGTTTGTTCTCGCGCCTGAAGACCGTCTGCTCGTCAACGGGATCGTTGTCGAAAGAAATTCCGTTCTCCCCGCCGCCGCTTCTACCGTTATTCAAATTCGGCGCGCAGCAACGATCGCATTATCTACGCCGCAAGGACGACAAACGCTTCGCACCTCCGCGTTTACGGCAGGCGAAGCGCTGCAAAACGCCGGGCTACAGTTCCGTATCGGAGACGCAGTCAGCGTTCCTTTACAAACGCCAATCTCCGTTATTCAAGCGGCAACCGCGCCTATCTCGTTCGTCTCCGCTCAACGCCTAGCGGTTGCAATGAACGGAAAAACGACGCAAATCACATCTTCCGCTCAGACCATTGGCTCAGCGCTGGCAGAGGCGGGAATGCCGTTGCTCGGAAACGACTACAGTCTTCCGCCGGAAAACGAAAGATTGCCCGCCGATGGACAGATTAATATCACGCATGTAAACGAAACGATCTTGTTGGCGCAGAAACCGATTCCTTTCGAGAACGAAGCGATCCAATCCGCCGAGGTCCCGCTCGACCAAACGCAAATTTTACAACCGGGCAAGACAGGGCTGGCGCTGCAGCGCGTCCGCATTCGTTACGAGAACAACGTCGAGGTTGCGCGCATCGTCGAAGATGAAGCGGTCATCCATCCGCCGCAAAACCGCATTCTAGGATATGGCACAAAGATCGAAATCAAAACAGCCGTTGTAGACGGCGTAACCATTGAATATTGGCGCGCTGTACAAATGTACGTCACGTCTTATTCGCCATGCCGCTCTGGGGGCGATCGTTGCTCGTATGGAACGTCAAGCGGCGCAAAAGCGCAAAAGGGCATCGCCGGCATGCGCTACGATTGGTATCTTGCCATGGGCGGGCAAGCGCTTTATATTCCCGGCTACGGCCGCGCCAT
>BQMV01000329.1 GCA_022181005.1 Anaerolineaceae bacterium
AATTTCAATTATTCAAAAAGAAGAATCTGCGGAGACGATCGTAAAGATATGTGATACAAGCGAAAGCTCAATAACAGTAAAAGAAGAGAGAGTTTACAACCAGAAACAATATATTGATGGCGATTATTACATTGGAATATTTGAGACTGACGGCGACAATTTACTTCTCGAAAGACTTGTCAAAATTTCTCAACCTCTAAAAAACTTTGCTCGCCCGTGTTCTGGTTACAATCCATATGAAGTAGGGAAAGGTCAGTCACCAAAAGGTGGATTGCAAACAAAGGAAACAGTACAAACTAAACCTTATCATTCCAAAAAAAAACTTGGTGCGGAATGGAAGCCAGAAATTGTCGGACGAGATTTAGGCAGATATTCAGTTAATGTAACTGAACAAAGATGGATAAAATACGGAAGTTGGCTTGCCGCCGCTCGTGATGCAAATAACTTTTTAGGAAAAAGATTGTTGGTTCAAGAAATAACTGGCGGACAAGAAAGAAGAATTGTTGCAACTTATTACGATGACGAACTTTATTACAGCCGAGATGTAATTCCAGTTAAGTTTGATACCACTGACGCAAATCCGTTTTATATTTTAGGTATAGTTAATTCCAAATTAATAACTTGGTATCATCATCGCAGAAATCCAAAAGCACAAAAGGCGCTGTTTCCAAAAGTTTTAGTTTCTGATTTAGCAAGTATTCCCATCCGCACGATCAACTTCAGCGACCCCGCCGAAAAAGCCCAGCACGACAAAATGGTCTCGCTCGTAGAGGCGATGCTGGCTCTGCACAAGTCGCTGGCGGCGGCGCAGAGTCCCGCCGAGAAGGAACGTCTCGAACGGCAGATTCAGGTCACCGATCGGGAGATTGACCGTCTGGTCTATGAGTTGTATGGACTCACAGAAGAGGAGATAAAGATCGTGGAGGGAGAATGACCGTCCGCGAATGGGACACGAACCTTCGGCGAATGAGCGCCTCAAATGCGCGCATTCGTGGTCATATTCGTGGATGGGTTTGGCGTGTTCGCATCATCCGTAAGACTTATGCGCAGAAACTGGTTTGGTCAAATGATAATGAGAAAGTTATGATTTACTCGACCTGTAAACTTGACGCGCCACTTTGGATATGCTACCATCGTCAAAATTTTGATCTAGACACTGGAGAAACGGCATGATACAGATGAAGCGGAGTATACGGATTGCCTGCACGGCGGCGCTGTCGGCGATTCTGATCGCAGGATGCAATCGCCCTTATTCGACTCCGCCGGTGGCGACGAATACGCCGCTTGATAAAGACAGTTTCTTTTCTACGCCGGCGAACCAACCGGGCGGTCAGTTAAGCGACGCGGAAATTTTCGCTACGCAGACGGCGCAGGGGATGACTCCCAGCGCGCCGCCCACGGCTACGCCCGGCGACTCTTCACAAAACCCGACCGTTACATTAACGCCGTTTGTACAGGTTCCGACCGCAATTGACGCGAATCCTACCGCAACGCTGGCGGTCTCGACGAATGCGCCGGCGCCCACGTCCGCTTCGGTTCCGTCGGGAAACCGCCCGGCGACGTACACGTTGCAAAGCCAGGAATTTCCATTCTGCATTGCTCGGCGTTATAACCTTGATCCTGATTCGTTGCTGGCGCAAAATGGATTGAGCGGCGGAACTGTGCTGTACGCCGGTTACCAATTGACTCTCTCCAATGTCGCTTCGCCGTTCCCCGGCAACCGCGCCTTGCGCGCGCACCCCGCTTCCTACACAGTGAGCGGCGACGAGATCGGAAGAGCACACGTCTGAACTCCAGTCACGTGGCCTTATCTCGTATGCCGTCTTCTGCTTGAAAAAAAAAAAAAAGCT
>BQMV01000330.1 GCA_022181005.1 Anaerolineaceae bacterium
GCATAGCAGAGGCAAGTCGCCTACTCGAAATGGCGCGCGCGCTTAAGCCCTGCAAGAGCAGGCTGTATCTGGATAAGTTCGGCGACTTATAGTTTAATCAGAGTAATCTTAACAAACATCCTCTCTGCGCGGCGTCAACTTTTGTTAAGATTCAGGGTATAATGTTTTTATCTTTTAAGGAAATTATTTAGGGTTAAACGCCTCACACTCGGGCAGCGCTTATGAAAAAAGCTACACTTTTACTCGTCGAAGGACGAAATGCGGACATCCCTTCTTTTGCCATAGATCTACAGAAGAAGGGATTTGATATTCATTCCTATCAGAACGGCAGTTCTGCCGCCGCGAAACTACGACAGATCAGCCCAGCGGTGGTTGTCGTGAATGCCGCATCGCTGCGCAGCACCGGCGTGCGCATTTGCATGTCGCTTCGTAAAAAAGATCAGAAAGTTCCCATTATTCTCATTCTGAAAAAAGAGAAGCCGGTCGATAAAGAACTCGCCGACGTCGTTCTCGGTCTTCCCTTTACGGTCCAGAAACTCGCTAACCGCATCAAAGCGCTGTTGCCTGACGATGGAAACAATATCATCAGCGCCGGTCCAATTCGCCTAGACGTTGAACATCGTCGCGTGCGCAGTCTCGGCAAGAGCGTCAAACTCACGCCGCGTTTGATCACCCTCCTGCATATCTTAATGGATAAACATGGCGAAGTTGTCGAGCGCGAATCGCTTTTCAAAAAAGTATGGGAAACTAACTACACCGGCGATACGCGCACGCTTGACGTGCATATTTCCTGGCTGCGTCGCGCCATCGAAGTAGATCCTGACAACCCCAAATTTCTCAAAACAATTCGCGGCGTCGGCTACCGGCTAGACGTATAGCTGATAGCGTTCTCCCGATGCGGTCACTACTCGGACACAACCCTGGCGACCGAGTTTTATTGTCAACTCTCGCGCAATTTCCCCGCCTCGATTTGGACGATAGGCTTGCGCCGCGCTCTTGAAGACCTTTCCGTCCCAATTAGGATCAATTTCCCAATAGTCCAAATCCAATTTCGTGTCCAGCCTGATCGCGCCGCTCAAACGTTTCGCCTGAACCGCCGCTGACGCCTGTTCGCGTGAAAACGAGACGTTCACATCGCGCTCCAGTGAAAACAGATGATTCCCTCCAAGCAACCTTTTACCGGCAGCGTGAAGCGCGCGCGAAGATTCGTCGCCGGCAATAAACGTCCTGCCATGTTTCGTCGCCACAAAAGGCAGCGTGCCCGAGCCGCAAAAAAAGTCAGCGACCAAATCGCCCGGATTCGACGAAGCGAGAACAATGCGCTCAAGCAGCGCTTCGGGCTTCTGCGTAGGATAGCCCGTACGCTCATTATGCAAGCGCGCAACAACAGGGAAATACCACCAGTCTTCGGGCACTTTACCGCGTTCGAGGTTAGGGATTTTTCCAAAGCCCGCCTTAGGCGATGCCTTAAAGGTATTAATCGTATTCTGATGGTACGGCTCGCGAACAGCATCGGCGTTGAAGGTGTAATCGCTTCCTTTTGTGTACGAAAGGATTGTATCGTGCTTGCGGTTGAACGCCCGGCGAATCGGCGAAGGACCATGATAGGTCCAGATAATCTCATTAAGCAAGCGATCCGAGACGAAGATTTCATCCAGTAAAAGACGGGCGTACGAATCGCCGTGCCAGTCAAGATGCAGGTAGAGAGTCACATTGGGAGCCAGAAAGCGAAACATCAAGAAGAGACGGTGGTAGAGA
>BQMV01000331.1 GCA_022181005.1 Anaerolineaceae bacterium
TGACGTTCTTTGCAGGGGTGGCGCCGCCCGGCGCGTTCGCATTTACCGCTTGCTTCCTTGCGACTGCAGCCATGGTGAAAGCCGGCGCCCAACTGGTAACTCCGCAAACAGAGAGGAGCATGGGAGAGACTTTTAATATTTCTAGCGCGGACTGGTGTAGCGGTTTTGTAGGAATTATTCTGCCTCTGTTGGCAGTTGCGGCGATAATTGAGATTTACGCGACTCCGTATATACTGAAAGCGGCGTTTGGGCTATAGCGCGAGACAATAATGGCTAGAGTGATTATTTTAGGATCGTCGAACGCTATTCCGAGCAAGGATCATGAAAACACCCATTTTATTATTGTGGGCGAAGAACGCACGATTCTTGTAGATTGTTCGGGCACGCCGACGGTCCGTCTGGAACAGGCGGGCGTAGAGCTTCACTCGTTGACCGACGTTATCGTTACCCATTTTCACCCCGATCATGCGGCGGGTTTGCCGCTTTTGCTCATGGATATGTGGCTGCTGGGACGCGTTGCTCCGCTAAATATTTATGGTTTGCGCGGCGTTATGAGCAAGTTGAAAAAATTAATGGACTTCTATCACTGGGGCGAATGGCCCGCGCTTTTCCCGGTCAGTTTTTATTGCCTGCCTAAAACGACGCTGACTCCTGTTTTAGAGTGCGCTGAAATGAGCATTAAAGCCTCGCCGGTGCAACACATCGTCCCGACGATTGGTTTGCGGATTGAATGCCGCGCGACCGGGCGAATTCTCGCCTATTCTTGCGACACGGAGCCGTGCGAACAGACTATAGAACTTGCCGCTGGAGCGGACATATTAATTCACGAAGCGACGGGCGCAGCCTATGGTCACTCGTCCGCTGAGCAAGCGGGGGAAATCGCCGCGAAAGCGGGCGTGAAAAAGCTATATCTTATTCACTATCCGACGGGACGCTTTGCTCAAGGCGATCTCATCTCAAGAGCGCGGCAAGCGTTTGACGGTGAAATTGAGCTGGCGATTGACTTTCTGACGATTGATTTCTAACTGTTAGGGCGCCGTTTACCAACCTTGAATAAAAGGCTCCCATTCGTGATACTCAACTAAGTGCCTGCCAAAAATATAGGCGGCATTGGCGGGAGGTTCTCTCGGTGGGAAAGGCAGGCGCATGTGGGCTTCTTCCATTTTTCTGCCGCCTTTGCGATGATTGCAAGACGGGCAAGCAGCGACTACGTTCGTCCATATGTGCGCTCCGCCGAGATGGCGCGGAATCACATGATCAACGGTCAGCCCGCCTTCGCGCCTGCCGCAATACTGGCAGGTATAATTGTCGCGGCGGAAAATCTCGCGCCGCGTCAACTTGACGCGCGGGCGCGGGCGATTGATCTGATATTCGAGACGAATAACAGACGGGCGCGGTATTAGGGCTTCTACGGTCCGGACGTATCCGCGTCCATTGATGATCATATCGGCTTTGCCCGTCAGCAGTAAACCTAGCGCCCGCCGCAACGCGCAAACGTGAATCGGTTCAAAGTTGGCGTTCAACACCAGTACAGGATCGTACATCGAGTCTCCGTATGCTGGGCGTGATTATACTGCCAATTTTTTAATTTGTAGAATATATGCGCTGTCGTTGCGCAATGACGGCGTCTGCGCATAGGCTTTGATAAAGGAATGTTGATGAAACGATTATTGTTAACGCTAGGTTTTCTTATTTCGGCTTGTTCTTCGGCTAACGCGCCGCGGGGATTCGTCCAG
>BQMV01000332.1 GCA_022181005.1 Anaerolineaceae bacterium
GCTTCGAGAATACCGCGCGCAATTGGCAATCCCAGCCCCGGTCCGCGACATTTAAATTTTGTCCTGCCGCTGGAGTGCAGTTCCACGTTGCCGGGTTGCTCGAAGTTCTCAAAGATCGAACGCTGATTCTTCAGCGAAATTCCGATGCCGTTATCCTTAACAAAAATTTCAATAAAACCCGTCCGCAATTCACCGCCGATCAAGATCGTTCCGCCGTCGGGCGTGAATTTAACGGCGTTGCCGATCACATTTCGCAACGCCTGCGTTATGCGAATCGCGTCAAGGTAGATCCACTGCCGGTCGCCTTCAAAAGATAGGAACGTCATGGTCAGATTGCGATTCTGAGCAACCGGCTCCAATTCCTTACGCAATGTTCCAAACAGATTTCTAATTTGCGCCGGCTGCGAATTCACGCGCAATAGATCGTTGTCAATTAACGAAACATCTATCATATCGTCCACGATAATACGCAAACGATTCACGCCTGCGTTCATTCCCGTCAATAAACCGCTCAGCTTTTCGTCGCGCCGTTCCTTGTTCAAATCTTCCATCATAGACGCATATCCCTCGATCAGCGTCAAAGGCGTTTTCAATTCATGCGCCGCAATCGAAATAAACGCAGATTTACTCCTATCCACGCGCTCGGCTTGTTTGCGCGCCCGCTCCATTTCAGCGGAAATATATGATACGCGCATTTCCATTTCATATCGCGCCGCCACCCCCAAGCCATACGTATAGATCGGTAAAATCGCGGCAAGCAAGTCAAACGCCTGATGTTTTGTCAGCGCGCGGTTCGCCGTCTGAATGGTCAACGCGATCATGCGATTCATTAAGAACGAGACGCGATACAGCCCTTCTTCTAAGTTTGTGCGCGTGGAGGACTTTGCCCAATCAAGCAAAATCGAATCCATCCATGCCGAATCGCCCGTGGCGACCGACTGTTCCAACAGATCGAAGAAACGCTCCAACTGTTCCTCAAACTCCGCGCGCGCTTCCAACCCGCCTGCAAGGTTATCGCCTACATATTCGATCCATGCTGGGCGGATCTGTTGTAGAATCTGACCGACCGATTGCGATGTTTTCTTCTTTGGCATGGCGTTTGTCTACAAGTATCCGTCGTTGATTGTATCAGTTTTGCGCTTTCTGCCGCGTCGTCCAAACCCACAACGTCTTACCCACCGCTTCAAGGCTCAATGGCGAGACTTTGTCCGGCGTATCAGCCAGCATATGCCAGTAGGGATAATCAAAATCAATTATTTCCACCGCCGGAATCCCCATCTCAATGAACGGTAGATGGTCGTCTACCATCGTATATTTATATTCAGGTAGAAATTGCGCGCCATAGCCTATGCTTTCCGCAACCAGCCAAATTTCATCGGTCAAGGCAGGATCCGAGTTCCTTTCCTTGTAGATATTTAGATCTGCGTCGCCGATCATATCCACAATGACGACTGCCCGTGGTTGGATAGAGTTGCTTTCAATGAACGCCGTCGAGCCAAGAATCCAATCCCAACTCTCAATACGTCCATTATCCTCCGCGTCAAAAAACGCCAGCCATACGTTGACTGTATCCTTCGGCAGGGAACGCGCCAACTCCAGCAAGACAGCCACGCCTGAAGCGCCGTCGTTCGCGCCGGGCGACGGCTGGTTGCGATTCGCAAGAACAGGGTCGTTGTCGGCAAACAAACGCGTATCGTAATGCGCGCCAAGGATAA
>BQMV01000333.1 GCA_022181005.1 Anaerolineaceae bacterium
CTCGAAGCCGCCGCCGATCGCGCCGCTTTCGCTCTCGAAAACGCACGCCTGGTCGAGAGCGCGCAACGCCGCGTCGCGCGTGAACAGGCGATCGGCGAAATTGCCGGGCGCGTCGGCGCGATCAATGAGCGCAACTCTATTTTGCAAGCGGCGGTCGAAGAATTGGGTCGTAAACTCGGAAATTCCGAAATTCTTATCGAACTTGAAACCGAGGAAGAGTAGGCAGTTTATGTGGAATTCCTTAAGACATTTTCTCGCTCCGCCAACGTTTGAAGGCGACGAAGATAAAACGCGCTCCGCGTTATACATTCATTGGTTTACGCTTGCCATTATGGTCGTCATCCCCTTTCTCGTCATTTTAACGAGGCTGAGACTCATCACCGCGACCATAGGCGATTCCTTTAACACAACGCTTCTCATTCTATTCCTATCGAACGCTTTCGTGTGGGGCGTATCAAAAAGCGGACGCGTAGCCGCGGCTGGATATTTACTCATCGCCGCTACTTGGCTAGCGGCAAATGTCACTGCTTATTTAGGCTTAGGCGTAAACGACAGCGCATTTACAGCCAACTTCGTGATCATAACAGCGGTCACGTTGCTCCTCGGCTGGCGGCAAGCGATCGGCGTATCCGCATTGACAATCCTGGCGGGCTTCGGCATAACGTATGCGAAAGCGGATTCCATCGCAGGCGCGTCTTTCTCTGAAGCCGCAAGCCTATCAGTTCTGTTCGGTCTTTTCGCCGCCTTGCTTTTCGTCTTTACCAACGGTCTGAGCCGCGCCCTCAGCGAATCGCGCGCAAGCGCAAAAAAACTTGAGGAATCAAATCGCAGCGTAAGCGCCGCTCGTTTGAGGCTGGAAGAAAATCAAGGCGCGCTACAGGCGGCGAACGAACAATTGCGGCGCCGCGCAGAGAGAATTGACGCAGTCGCTAATATTTCAAGGACGATTACATTAACGCAGGAGACCGAACGCATACTTCCGCTCATCGCAACCGCCATCGGCAGCCGATTGGGGTATTCGCATGTCGGCGTATATCTGCTCAATGAAAATGGGCAAAACGCTCTATTGAGCGCGGCTAGCAGCGAGGAGGGCTTACAGTTGATGCGCAATAAAAGCCGCGTTTCAATCGCCCCCGACAACCTCATCGGTTTTGTCATCAGCCGTGGAGTCGCGCGCGCGATTCAAACTGAAGCAGAGAGAATCAGCCTAGATTCGCCTGACAGCCTGCCAAACTCCCGCTCTCGACTCGCTCTACCGCTTAAGGTTCAAGAACGCGCGATCGGAGCGCTCGATATCCAATCCGAACGAGCGGAAGATTTCACCCGCGAAGACTTCTCCACACTGCAAGTTCTCGCCGATCAAGCGGCGATCGCTATTCAAAACGCGCGCGCCGTGGAACAACTGCAAGGCGCGCTACAAAAAGCCGAGATCGTCTCAAACCAACTTACCAATCAAGTCTGGCGCGAATCGGAAGAGTCGCAAAAAAAGAAGGGTTATCGCTACGACGGCGTTAAGCCCGAGCCGATTTACAAAAAAACGCAATTCTCCGCCGCCGAACGACCGCTCTCCATTCCTGTCGTGCTACGCGGACAAACGATCGGGAATCTCAAACTTAACCCAACCGATGCGTCGCGCCGCTGGACTGAAGATGAGATCGTCATGGCAAAAGCGACTGCCGAGCGCGTCGCCATCGCGCTGGAAGGCGCGCGCCTGCTTGACGACGCGCAACAACGC
>BQMV01000334.1 GCA_022181005.1 Anaerolineaceae bacterium
CCCGTCAAAGAACGCGCCGTATGAATCTGCGATTGAGAACGATCCGTTTGCGCATGATGCGGGAAGCGGCGCGCGCGTTGTTTTGATGCTTGCAGCAGTGGGCGGAATAGTCGCCTGCGCGATAGCGACATTTGTATTATTTCTTGGAGGTAAATAATGTCGAAAAAAGCGTTAGCCATTAGCGATGCGATCGCGATCGCGATCGTCACCGCCGTCGGATATGTTTTTCACGGAGATATGGACTGGTCGGTTATTCCACGCTTTCTCATTATCTTTATTCCACTCGTTACGGCGTGGTTTGCCCTCGCTCCCGGATTGGGACTCTTCCGAATGGAGATTATTTCAGACCCAAAGCAGCTTTGGCGTCCTGCTTTAATCATGTTGGTCGCTGCGCCTTTTGCGGCGCAGTTGCGCGCAAACCTGCTTGGCGCGGCGACGGTGTTGCTGATATTTGCGAACATTTTGGTCGGTATGTCCATGTTGGGAATGGCGCTCTGGCGTGGAATATATCTTTTCTTTTTCCTCAAACGTAAAAAATAACCAAACAGCGTTTTCGTGAATGTCTTCTTTCTATATTTACGATTCAGCAAAATGAACCTATGAATGAGCAAGCTCTCATCGCCGACGTAAGAAATGGCAATCTTGACGCCTTCAACATGCTCGTCTTGCATTATCAAGACAGCGTGTTTAACGCTGCCTTACGCATCCTCGGCGACGAGGAACAAGCTGCCGACGCGTCGCAAGAGACGTTCATCTCCGCCTTCAGAAGCATCGCTTCGTTTCGCGGCGGATCGTTTAAAGCGTGGCTTATGCGCTCTGTTGCCAACGCATGCTACGATGAATTGCGCCGCCAGAAACGCCAACCGGCGATTCCGCTCGAACCTGACGCCGACGATGGCGACGAAGTCGAATCGCCGCGCTGGCTCGCCGACCCGAACATGACGCCCGCTCAACAAGCCGAAGCCGCCGAAGTCGAACACGCGATCCAGCATTGCCTCGATGCTCTGCCCCTTGAATTTAAAACGGTTGTAGTTATGGCGGATATTCAAGGTATGGATTACGCTGAAGTCGCCACAGCGATTCGCGCGCCGCTTGGCACCGTTAAGAGTCGCCTTGCGCGCGCGCGCTTAAGATTGCGCGAGTGTTTGCAAGGTTTTGCGGAACTTTTGCCCGCATCCTATCGTCTAATAAGCGACGCCGCTCTGCGTTCGTCAAAATGAATTGTTTATGAATCAACGCGACCTCGAACTTCTCTCCGCTTATTTAGATCAACAGATTGCTCCGTCTGATGCGGCGCGCTTGGAAGCGCGCCTTGAATTTGATAAAGGACTTGCCGCGACTCTCAGCGATTTGCGCGCCGCTCGGACCGCGTTGCGCCAATTGCCTAAACGCCGAGCGCCGCGTAATTTTACGCTTACGCGGAATATGGTAGGACTTAACCCCCCGCTCCCGCGCGTTTATCCTATATTTCGGTTTGCGACAGTTGCGGCGACATTATTATTCTTCTTTACGTTTGGTATGAACATGATGACTTCACGATCAATGCAACTGTCGGCAGCTGCCGCGCCGGCGCCATATGCCGCGCAAGAAGCCGCCGTAACAGACGAGAGCATGCCCGCCTTTGCGCCTGAGATCGGAAGAGCACACGTCTGAACTCCAGTCACGTGGCCTTATCTCGTATGCCGTCTTCTGCTTGAAAAAAAAAAAATAGAGCACAACAACACACGCACTA
>BQMV01000335.1 GCA_022181005.1 Anaerolineaceae bacterium
AAAGAAGATGACGAACAAAGGAAAATCGTTCGATCATCTGCGCGATGTAAGAGCGGTGCGCCTCATCGTGCAAAACGAAGCGGCGTGTTACGCCGCGTTGGGCGTGATCCACATGACGTGCAGACCCATACGCGAAGAATTCGACGACTATATCGCCGCGCCAAAAGAAAATCGGTATCAGTCGCTTCATACAGCGGTAATCTATGACGACGGGCGTCCGCTCGAGGTTCAGATTCGCACGCAGGAAATGCACGAAAACGCCGAACACGGCATCGCCGCTCATTGGCGCTACAAAGGAGGCGCGCCGCACGACAAGTCGTACGAAAAACGCATCAAGCAAGTTCGCAATCGCATGGAGCAATTGAACGAGGTGCAAGACGCACGCGAGTTCGTCGAGGGCATGAAGTCGGATGTATTACAGGAGTATGTGACGGTCTATACGCCCAAAGGCGATATGATCGAACTGCCCGTCGGTTCCACGCCGATTGACTTCGCCTATCGCGTTCATACCGACATCGGACATTTCTGTCGCGGCGCGCGCGTTAATGGAAAACTCGTCCCGCTGTCGCACGAGTTGAAGAATTTCGAGCAAGTTGAAATCTCAACCGCAAAACGGACTTCCAAACAAGGCGGTCCCAGCCGCGATTGGTTAAATCCCAATTTGGGATATGTGAAAACTCAACGCGCCCGCTCAAAAATTAAAGCTTGGTTCAAGAAGCAACAAGTTGAGCAGAATCTTTCACAAGGACGCGCCGACCTTGAGCGCGAGCTACAGCGGCTTGGTCTCTCCGACACCAATTTCGAGAAACTGGCGCGAGAGTTGGGATATAAAACTCAAGAAGAAATGTTTATCGCTATTGGATACGGCGACCTTACGCTTAAAAAGGTTATTACACAAGTCGGCGAAACGGAAGAAGCCACCGAGATATTCAAGATCGCCGCCCCCGATCCAAAGAAACGCGATAACGCCGCCGTGCAAGTCGTTGGATTAAAAGGTCTGTACTGGCAGTTGGCGCGTTGTTGCAGCCCAACACCCGGCGATCCTATTATTGCCTATATCACTCGCGGACGCGGCGCATCGGTCCATCGGCAAGACTGTCCAAATATGTTGCGCCGTCACGACACGGAACGCTTCCTGCGAGTCGATTGGGGCGTCACCGAACAGCTATTTCCCGTTTCTATCTGCGTTAAAGCCTATGATCGCGGAGGCTTATTAAAGGATATTTCTTCGTTATTAGAGAATGAAGGCGTAAACATCTCAGGAGTTAAAGTCAGCTTCGATCGCAGCAGTATCGCCGACCTCCGCCTTGTGGTAGACGTGCGCAACCTTGAACAATTAAGCCGTGTGCTAACGCGTATTGAAAACGTCCAAAATGTGATCGAAGCCCGCCGCGTGACCGGCTAGCCGCGCTTTATTTTCAAACCAATTGCAGTATAATGTCGCCGCCTCATTATGACATTGCTCAGCGTTAGCGACGCGCGCGCGCGCATACTCGCTCAATTCCAACCCTTATCAACTGAATCTCTGCCGCTGGCAGATTGTTTAAGTCGCACTCTTGCAGAAGATATTTTCGCAACAGGCGATCTTCCATCTTTTGATAACTCTTCCATGGATGGCTTCGCCGTCCGCGCAGCCGATACGGCGGGAGCAAGTTCCGCTTCGCCTCGCCGCCTACGCGTGGTCGCCGACATTCCAGCCGGC
>BQMV01000336.1 GCA_022181005.1 Anaerolineaceae bacterium
AATACGTCAATCGAGCGATATTTCTCGCGAAAGGCTTGCGTTGTATGCGTGCGAATCGCGGTGATCAGATCGTTGGTAAATTCTTCAGAAGATACATACAGTACGCGCAGCCCGCGCGCGTGACAGGAATTGCCGATAGCGTGAAGCAGATGCGTTTTTCCCAGCCCGACGCCGCCATATACAAAGAGAGGATTATATGCGCGAGCGGGCTTCTCGGCGACGGCGAGACAGGCCGCATGAGCCAGCCGATTGCCCGAGCCAACCACGAAGTTGTCAAAAACATAGCGAGAATTGAGCGTCGAACTGCGCGTATTTTGGTCAGTCGCCGCCGCCGCTTCCGCTGGATGGGTTTCTTCTGTGTCCGCTTCTTTTTCGCCGCCAAAGACTACAAAACTGACAGCTACGTTGCCGTTCAAAATTCCGCCTAGCAGGCGGTTGACGGTATTGGCGAGGCGGTTTTCAAGCCAATCGCGCGCATAGGCGTTGCGGACTCCAATGATCAATGTGCCGTTTTGGAAGGAAACCGGTCGCGTATCACGCACCCAGGTGTCAAATGAGGCGCGCGGCATCTCTAGTTGAAGTTCCCCGAGCGCTAATTGCCATGCCTGTTCTGCGTTCATTCTTTCTCCTCGATAAACGTTATGGTGTAATGCGAAAGTTATCCGCTTCATCAGCGGCTATGCGTGAAATATGCTGTTATGATCAATCAACGTACTGGGGTTGCCAGATGGACTTTAATTTCCACATCTTTATTTCAGCGTGCTGTCATTCTAGCACAACCGCTGAAAAGTACAACACGCAAAGCCTACGTTATATTTAAAACATTTGGTTTTTTAAGGTCATGCAATGTTAAAGAATCTTTGGGTAATTTGAAGCTGCCGCGATCTTTCGTAGAACGTCCGTTTCAGCCATGTACGCGCTGACGAGTTATCCACACCCCCATATATAGGGATAAAACCTGTAATTCCGCCTATTCCAGCGCTATATGCCGTTGGTTGTTAAAGAATATTTGTTGAAATGTTTTTTAAAGAAGCCGAACGAAACTCAAGATTGTGGGATTCAATGTTAAAGAATTGAGCGCTTACGCCATTTACGCGTGTAAATGATACGGAACCCATGCTAATACCGTCGTCCCATCGTTTATATTCGATGTAATTTCAACGTCGCCGCCCACCGCTTGTACGCGCGCTTGCATGTTCGCCAACCCATGACCAATGTTGGCGTTCGTATTCTCCATAACGAAGCCAACGCCGTTGTCGCGAATTTCCATCACGACGCGATCTTCCGTCTTCCATAGCGAAACATGAACGCTTTTTGCCTTTGCATGTTTTGCCGCATTCGCTAACGCTTCCTGACATACATGGAACAAGGCGAGTAAGTGTGATTCAGTCAGTTTTCTCAAACCTCGTTCAGGGTAGGAGAAGGTTACTTCGATGGGCGTGTGCGTTTTAAATTCGGCGATCAGCCGTTGAATGCCGCCGATCAGCCCGTCTTCGCCGATTTGCCTCGGCTTTAAGTCTAAAATATAGGTCCGTAGATCGCGGATAACCTGATTCAATCCGTCAATTGCGCCTTGAATGCGCTGCTTTGCTTTGTGAGCGTCTTCATTAATAGCGCTTTCAAGCGATAAGCCTAATCCGTAAATGGATTGAATAACTCCGTCATGCAGATCCATGCCGATGCGATCGCGTTCTTCCA
>BQMV01000337.1 GCA_022181005.1 Anaerolineaceae bacterium
TATCGTCCACGATCACGTCCACGCCGGCGGCTTGCTCAAAAGCTTTGATGTTGCGTCCATTGCGTCCAACGATGCGGCCCTTCATTTCTTCGCTGGGCAACGTCACAACCGCGCGCGTAACTTCCGCCACATGTTCCGACGCAACGCGTTGAATCGCATCCGCGATCAATTTACGAGCGCGTTTCTCGCCTTCCTCGCGCGCTTCCGCCTCAATCTGACGAATAATACGCGCCATATCGCCGCGCGATTCCTTTTCGACGGCGGCAAATAAATCCTTTTTCGCTTCCTCGGCAGATAATCCGGCGATCTGTTCAAGCTTGTTCACCTGATCTTCATGCAGTTTCTCTATCTCGTTATGGCGTCGATCAACTTGCGACTGACGACGATTGAGTTGTTGCTCGCGTTGCTCCATTTTGTCGAAGCGGCTGTCCAATTCAGCGCGGCGCTTATCGAGGCGTTCGGTCTCTCTGTTTAACTCATTGCGCCGTTCCTTATTCTCGCCTTCCGCCGCGCGGGTGATCTTCGTCGCGCTCTCGCGCGCCTGGCTCTCGATCAAGCGCGCCTGCTCATTCGCGCCTTTCAAAATATTATCAACTTTATCCTGCTGGTTTTTGAGCGCCTGCTCGACCTGATAGCGATGAAAGAAGTATCCGGCAGCAGCGCCGACAAGCAAGCCAATGATGCTCAATAAAATAGTCACAGGGTTCATACGATATCCTCTTCTCTGTAAAAGTGTTCATCTGTGCGATGCGTTTCGTTCCACACCGTCGTTACAACGCGCGCGACAATCGCATAGGAAAAACCGCGTCGCGCAAGAAATTCCGATAACTTCTTGCGATAGTCCTGCCATTCCAATTTCTCAAAGCGCGGCGCTTTCTTACGCGCAGCTTCATACGCCAACGCTTCATCGTCCGCATCTACAAGCGCGGCGGAGATAGCTTCCTCAGCGAGTCCTTTTTGGCGCAGTTCCAACGCCAACGCATAGCGGCTGCGCGGTCGGAACGTTGTTCGATTCTCGACCCATGCGCGAGCGAATTGTTCGTCGTCCGCCAAGCCGTCGCGCCGCAGGCGCAAGATCGTTTCCTCGACGATCGCCTCCGGCGTTTCGTGCTTACGCAGATTTTTTCGAATCTCCGCTTCCGACCGGGCGCGATAACTTAGAAACAGCGCCGCCTGTTGGAAAGCGCGTTCGCGCGCATCGTCTGCTTTCAGCCGCTCAATCTTCGCTTCATCCAGCGCATCCCCAACATTCAGCCATGCCGCCGTAATGCGCGCTGCGCCGAAGGCGAACTCTCCATCGAGGTACACATTAACTCGATTAGGGTTTCGCGCCTGAACTTTGAGAGCGGTTATTTTTCTCATATTTTAAAACGCACAGCCGAGAACCGTTTACGCGGTTTCGGCTGTGGAAAGTTCCAGTTAGATTGAGCGAACTCGATCTCGGCGTGAGAAGCGCTGAATCGAGTTAATCCGCCAGGCGAGGGGTTAAGTCACCGGCGACGAACAGGTTGTGGGGGCGAAGTCAGATTATGATTTAAGGTATACATGGCATTGACTTCTTGAAATAACTCCCAAAACAGGGGAGGTTCACGCTCAAATATCTAGAGTAGTCCAAC
>BQMV01000338.1 GCA_022181005.1 Anaerolineaceae bacterium
CAACAAGCCTTTTCGATGCGCGAAGAAATTCGACATCCGATCCACCAATTTTGAGAGCCGCTTCATAGTTCTTCCTCTTGCATAGATTCATGAACGTCGTAAATTTCCCAATCGGCAAACTGCGCCGCCAAACGTCCCGGAATACGTCCTTGTATAGTCACTCCGCCGCGCCCATGTTCAATACGCTCCACCTGCCCCGCCTCGTGGAACAACGAAATTAACGCCCCCTGCTGGTAAGGCACGCGCACCTGAATAGGCACATACGTCTCGTACAGCTCTTCTTGAATTAAACGCAACAATTCAGGAACGCCATCGCCCGTTGCGGCTGAGATCGTTATAGCCTTCGCATATTGACTTACCGTTTTCTGCGCCGCTTGCGGATCGCGCAGACGGTCGCTCTTGTTCAGCGCGGCAATCGTCGGAATGCGCTGAGCGCCTAACTCATCAAGCGTTTGTCGCACGGAATTATATTGGCTCAACGCGTTAGGATGAGAAATATCCACCACGTGTAAAAGCAGGTTGGCTTCGAGGATTTCCTCTAACGTCGCGTGAAAAGCGTCAATCAGCGCAGTGGGCAGCTTTTGGATAAAACCTACCGTGTCGGTCATCAGCGCTTGATAGCCGCCCGGCAATTCGATGCGTCTCGTCGTGGGGTCGAGCGTAGCGAACAGCCGGTCTGCCGCGTAAACGTCCGATTTCGTCAGCCTGTTTAACAGCGTGGATTTTCCCGCATTAGTGTAACCCACCAGCGCAACGGTCGGAACGCGGGCGCGCTTTCGCTGCGCGCGATATCGCTGACGATGCGCGCTGACTTTGAGGAGTTCCTTCTTGAGGCGCGCAATCTCGCGGCGGATCACGCGTTTATCCACTTCCAGCTGAGTTTCGCCGGGACCGCGCAACCCAACTCCGCCCGTCGAGCCGGCGCGCCCGCCTCCGCCGCCCGCCTGCCGCTCAAGATGCGTCCACTGGCCCGTCAGGCGCGGCAAGTAATATTCATATTGCGCAAGTTCAACCTGCAACATGCCTTCCTTCGTGCGAGCGTGTTGCGCGAAGATATCGAGAATTAACGCCGTACGATCCAATACGCGCACATGCCTTCCCAGCGCTTCTTGCAACTCGCGCTGATGACGCGGCGAAAGCTCGTCGTCAAAGATGACGACTTGCGAAAGCGTTTCCTCGACGAGCGCTTTCAACTCATCCACTTTCCCGGGACCGATATATGTCTTAACGTGAGGACGATCCAGTTTCTGCGTCAACTCGCCGACGACTTCCAGCCCGGCCGTGTCGGCAAGCAACGTTAACTCTGCAAGCGAATCGCTCAGCGAGAGCAATGCATCGCGCTGATAGAGCTCAACGCCTACGAGAAATGTTCGCTCGCGCGGAGCCGAAGTAGACTGCGGAATTCGTTTTGCCATTTTCCTCCATACATTTATGATTGTTCAGCAGCGCGGGTTTCATTGTCTTTCTCAAGCGCGCCGAATAACTCCGACATTTTCGGATTAGACGCTCGCACACGCACAGGAATCAGAATATGAAATGTAGCGCCGGGGCGCGTTTCTTCATCATATCCAGGCGAT
>BQMV01000339.1 GCA_022181005.1 Anaerolineaceae bacterium
TCCGATCTAACAAAAGTTGACGCCGCGCAGAGAGGATGTTTGTTAAGATTACGCCGATTAAACTATAAGTCGCCGAACTTATCAAGATACAGCCTGCGCTTGCAGGGCTTAAGCGCGCGCGTTATTTCGAGTAGGCGACTTGACTCTGCTATGCGCCTGTGGTATTATCGGCGGGCTCTAATACTCGATGCGGGGTGGAGCAGTGGCAGCTCGTCGGGCTCATAACCCGAAGGTCGCAGGTTCAAGTCCTGCCCCCGCTACTGATGAAGACCATGATACAGTCATGGTCTTCATGTTATTTAATGCGTTTGAGCGGCGCGCAGAGCCTTGCTTACCATTCGCAACCAGGCGCTGTGTCTATTCCGGCGGAAACTCCCACGCGTTTGTACATGGTGACTTTGGTGAACGGTTCTCCTAGAATGCCGTCGTGGATTGCCCAAGAGCGTAAGCGCAGACTGTTGGCGGCGTCGGGCGAGCGGAATGGACTGGAATTGTTCAAACGCTGGCGAAGAACGCCTCCTTCTGCGAATTCGGCGTGAATCTGCCCCATCAATTTTTTCCCAATCTGATAATTGAAACCATAGCGCTCAAAGATGATAGCGTTGTGATAATACAGCGGCTCGATGTAATACATATCGTGTCCAAGATAAGCGATAAAATCTTCGAAAGCTCCAATTGCTTGACGCAAAGAGCGCAAGCCGCGACGAATCTGGCCCGGCGTCAGCCCCGCTTCCATTGCGGATCGTTCCGCGCCCAAATTACGCTTATGAATGCCGAATCGCGTTGGGCTGCCATCGGGCATTTTGTCTACGTCGAAGCGCGGCGAATCGGGATCGTTTAAGATATATAACAAGACGAAAATTTGACCGTTCATCGAATCGGCTAGATGCGTGTAAAGGATCGGATCGGGGAAACCGACTTTATGATAAAGTTTCAATTCCATATCGCTTGATCCTTCGACGAATGAGAATCGTAAGAGATCGCGATTTTCCACCAAATTCTCAAGCTGGAACTTCTCGATTAATCCGGGCGGAATGTAGCGGGCGTAGATGTTCCGTTTTTCCGCTTCGGGGAGTTTGTTGATGCCGCCGATGGTATGTGGATGCATAATGACCTGACAGTTCGCGCTATCGAACTCGAGCTTGGCGTTCGGCGCTTCTCGCCTCGTCGCGTTTTGCGATAGTCGCTCGTTTGTCGTACGCTTTTTTGCCTTTGGCGAGCGCAACCTCAAGCTTTGCGCGACCATTCTTGAGATAAACGCGCGTTGGCACAATCGTCATGCCTTTGATGCGGGTGTTGTTCCACAGCTCGCGAATTTGCTTTTTGTGGAGCAGGAGTTTGCGTTTGCGTTTGGGGTCGTGGTTGAAGCGGTTGGCTTGCTCGTATGGAGCGATATGCGCTTCTACCAGCCAGGCTTGTTCGCCGGCTTCGATCTCCACATAAGATTCTTGGATGCTGACCTGTCCTGCGCGAATGGATTTGATCTCGCTGCCTTGCC
>BQMV01000340.1 GCA_022181005.1 Anaerolineaceae bacterium
AACAGAATTATCGGCAGATGAAGCACGATAAAACAGAAAATCTCCTGCCGCTGTTATTAGACCTGACGAACCCAAGTCCTGCCATTGGCTGGGCAAACCGTGAGCGTGATTCGTTCGGTGGGCGCGGTCCCGCCGATCTCGCGCTGGCTCTGGCTGTCATTCATCATCTCGCTATTTCAAATAACGTGCCGCTCCCTCAACTCGCAGACTTTTTTGCCGAAACCACAAAATGGCTGGTGATCGAGTTCGTTCCCAAGCAGGATAGCCAAGCGCTGAAACTGCTCGCTTCACGCAAAGATATTTTCCCATCGTACACGCGCGAGGGATTTGAAGCTGCATTTGCCGAACGCTTTGCGATTCGTGAGGCGGTCGAGATCCGCGAATCGGAGCGGGTGTTGTATTTGATGGAGAGAAAATAACAGAGTTTTGACATGTGCATTGTGGGGAGAAAAAAGAATATACAGTTGTCAATTTAACATTGTGCCAGACGAGGGATGGTATATAATAAGTAAAACCTTTGAGTAAAAGGGAGCGATTATGGAAGCGATATTGGCAATCGTCAAGAATAACCTTAAAAAACCGGTCGTTGCAATTGTCTTGGGAGCGGCGCTGGGTTTGATCCTTGGCTTGGTCTTCGGCTGGCTGGTGTGGCCCGTCGAATATACGGATGGAACGCCGGAAATTCTGCGCGCGGATTTACAAAGAGATTACTTGCGAATGACCATCGATTCGTACAACCGCACCGGCGATGTGGATGCGGCTATGAAGCGCTGGGATAACTTGGGCGCGGCGGCGGGCTCAACCTTCGTTGGCTTGCAGAACGACCTGGGCTATTTGGACGCGGCGAAAGTTCGAGAGTTCGGCCAGTTAGTTCAGTCGGTAAAAGGGGCTCCTATTCAGGCAGCCGCTCCTGAGCCTGGCGCGCTGAGCGGATTTAGCAGTCTCATTTTCTATGCCGCCATTGCCGTTGTCGCGCTTTTAATTGGGGCGGGCGCGCTGTTCGTGTTGCGCCTTTTTCGCCGCGGCAGCGGGACGGTTACGCCGGTGATGCAGGCGACTGAGATCAGCCGTAATATCGAAAGAACCGACTATCAGAAGCACGGACTCGCGCCTCCCATCACGCAAACGATGACAACGTATGTGTATGGTTACGACCTTTACGATGAATCGTTCAGCATTGACACGCAAGGCGGAAAATACCTTGGCGAGTATGGCGTGGGAATCTGCGAGAAAATTGGCGTTGGCGAACCAAAGAAGGTGGCTGCGCTTGAAGTCTGGCTGTTTGAAGAGAACGATATTAAAACTGCTACGAAAGTTTTAATGTCTGAACATGCATATAACGATCCGACGATTCGCGCGAAGCTTGAACCGAAAGGCGAATTAATTCCGCTTAAGCCTGGCGGAGAAATATTGCTTGAGACCGCCAACCTCCAATTGCTTGCCACTGTGGTGGATTTGGAGTACGGCATGGGCTCTTTGCCTGCCAATGGCTACTTTCAG
>BQMV01000341.1 GCA_022181005.1 Anaerolineaceae bacterium
TTTGTGTTTTTGTTGTTTTTTTAACGATACGGCTACCACCTAGATCTACACTCTTTCCCTACACGACGCTCTTCCGATCTAGCTTATAACGTTTTATCTGCTCTTCTAGTTGCGCTCTGCATTCTCCTTCGCCAACCAACAGGCAAACCAACTTGGGAACTTTATGTTCAAGTTGTTTGATCGCTTCGATTAAGATGTCATATCCCTTGACTGGAACCAAGCGGCCCGCTGCCGAACAGATCAACGCGTCTTTTGACAGGTTGAATTTTTGTCGCAGCCATTCTGAATCCCTTAAAATTGACGCGGGCGTGAGCGTTATGGCGTTGTAAATTAATCGAATGCGGTCTTTCGAAATCCCAGAGTGAATTAGAGCGTTGCGGTCTTTTTCCGAAACGGTAATATACAAATCTAAATTTAGATTGGTTAAAAGTTCAAGCGCAGTATAGATCCTTCCTTTTAGAGAAGCTCGACCATGCTCGTTTGCGTACCAACTATTGATTGTTGAAATTAATCCTATTCTAGTGAAAAGGGACGCGAAACTTCCCCAAAATTTGGACTGGATATTTTGTGTGTCCAAGATTTGATATTTCTCTACGCGGATTAACTTAACTAAATTGAGCAGGATACGAGGATCCGTTTTATACGTCCCAATTATATGGACAGGAAGTCCGAGTCTTTGCATCTCTTGTACGATCGCGCCAGATTTCAGCCCAGCCAGCGCGATCTTCCCGGGCGGAGAGTTCTGTATCAGCGCAAGCGCCCGCGAAGTTGATCCGCCATATTTCAAGGAAAGATCAACCATTAACACTTTTGGGAAACTGCCGGAATCAATTTGACTCATGAGATTGAACGATGGGATTTCAGCGTCTTTGAATGCGTTCCCATAAATGCGATTGTTGCCTGCGCTGGTAGCGTAGGAATCCATATAACGCGGCTAGATTGCTATTTGTTAGGAAGGCGGGTAGATAAAATAATCGCATCAGTTTATGTTTTTCGCCTAATTTTGGAAACATCGCGCCGATTGCCGCGAGCCCATAGAATAGAAGTTGCAGACCTAGAATAATCATGTTGAAAGGCGCGCCGAGTAAAAGAAAATGACTCTCAGCGGGGAGAATTACTGCGACTATATTCGTCAGTAAAGCGCAAATCATTCCAAACGGGACCAAAAGACGCAGGAATTTATGCGAAACGATTTGCCAGACCAACAGAGGACGCTTCAACGGCAGGATTTCTCCAGCGTTGGCAATGATCTGATAGCGCCCTGCGTTGATGCGCGTGCGACGCTTTATCTCATCTTGAGCGGTTAAGGAGACCCGCTCAATGGATTGGGCTTGAGGGACGTAGACAAGACGTAATCCCTGGCGGATAACCTGCATTCCCAGATAAAAATCGTCATTGATGACGTTATCCGGCGGCTTGAGGTATGCTGTTTTGCGAATGGCGAGAATCTCTCCCGCGACGCTGGTGCAACTGTACAGGCGGCTTTCCT
>BQMV01000342.1 GCA_022181005.1 Anaerolineaceae bacterium
CGATCCGTTGGCGCAGACGCTGGCAACGCTGCTTGTGGCGACGTTATGGTTGCCTGGCGTATTGGTTTATCTTATCCTTCGCCCTCAAAAAACCTTAGAAGAAGAATATCAGAAAACGCTTGAGGAAGAAGCGCTGTTGCAGGCGCTCGAAGATCTGCCGCTTTGCCCGGGCTGCGAACGTCGCGTTAAAGAAGAATGGCAAATCTGCCCGAATTGCCATACGAAATTGAAGAAAAATTGCGAGAACTGCAACCGCCTGATGGAATTGCCGTGGAATCTCTGCCCGTATTGCGGAACTCCTGTCGCTGGGGCGCGGCGGACAAATTCTGCCAATTTAGACGACGCGTTAGAGCGTCTGACGATGGACGGCGGCGCGGCGCAAGCAGCAGCCGATGCCGACGAATGATCGTCTGCGCGGGCTCGCGACGCATAGAATCAGGCTGAAAGAAAACCGCCGTCTACCGGAACGATTGCGCCGTGCATATAACTGGCAAAGTCGCTGCCCAGCATTAACGCTACGCGCGCTACTTCGTCGGGTTGACCGGGGCGTCCGACCGGCAGCCGTTGTTTGAACTCAATCCCCGTTTTTAATAGACCGAACTGAAAGCGAAGAAGCTGTTTGGCGACTGATTTTGTGCCCGGCGT
Organism: Anaerolineaceae bacterium; assembly: GCA_022181005.1. Classification (GTDB taxonomy): domain Bacteria; phylum Chloroflexota; class Anaerolineae; order Anaerolineales; family Villigracilaceae; genus Defluviilinea. The sequence goes on from BQMV01000342.1 coordinate 646, forward strand.
GATAATGCCGCCCGGTAGAATTGCGTTGACGCGAAATCCGTGTTTGGCGTGTTCCTTTGCCAACGCGCGCGTGAGCGCGATAACGCCTGTTTTACTGACGCTGTAATGCGCCAGGTCTTCTTTGAAAGGCATGACCGCTTCGATCGAACCGAGATTGACGATGGCGCCGCCGCGCGAACGCCGCTGACGGATCATATGTTGACACATCCAATAGACCGAGAACAGGTTGACTTCCATCACTTGCCGAAAGAAAGATTCGTCGGCGTCTATAAATTGTTTGAATGGATAGATGCCTGCGTTGTTAACGAGGATGTCGGGCGAGTTGCGCGGCAGCGCGTTCCATAAAGCGTCAATGTCTTCCTTGCGCGAGAGGTCTACAATATGCGTATCAATCTGGCGCCCGAATTTAGATAACGCTTCCTTGGCGCGCGACAGCGTCTTAGGGTTGACGTCCACCAGCGTCAGATCTGCCCCGGCTTCGGCGTAGCGATATGCAATCGCTTTTCCGATCCCGACCGCCGCCCCGGTGATGAGCGCGCGCTTTCCTTCCAGAGAGATCAGTTGATTTAAGGGGGGAACTTTTGCCATGTAGGTCTGCCGCGCTTTCCAGCGGAGCGCGCTCCGCTGCAAGAAGAAGAATATTGCCTGTATAATACTGAACAAATTATACGCTTGATTTCCCTCTCTATGGTGAAACCTTATGAAAATCTCTTCTTTAACGCTCTATCATGTCTCCATGCCGTTGGTCGCGCCGTTCGAAACTTCGTTTGGACGCGAAACCATGCGCGAATGCATTATTGTTGAACTGCGCGCCGACGGACTGAGCGGCTAC
>BQMV01000343.1 GCA_022181005.1 Anaerolineaceae bacterium
GTTTTATGCGTCTCGGTTGTTTGCCTCCGATCAGAGGCGAGACTTGCTTGCCATCGAAAATGAAGCCGTTCTGTTTGATCTGGTTGCTGTAACGCGCCCATTCTTGTTTGACGTATTTGCCTATGATCTCGTGCGATTCTGCCAAGGCGCGGTCGGTTTCGCTGAGCAGGCGGGCGTTCTCGATCGCGATAGCGATTTGGTCGGCGAGGATCGCGAACGTTTCAATATCGTCTTGCGAGAAGGCATCCATATCCACGCTTTGAACGTCGAGCGCGCCGATCGTGCGATTGCTCGTTCGAAGGGGGACGACGATCTCGGAACGGGTGTTCGGGAGATCGGGGTTGTCGAAATAAATTGGCGCTTCTCCTACATCCGATGCAATTCGGGGGCGTTCTAGAAGTATCGCATAGCCAACCATGCTGTTTGTATCGAGAGCCAATTGGTGGCCGCGCTTAAGCATTTTTTGTCCCCCCACGCTGTTGGCGGCGCGTAAGACGGCGTATTCGTTCGCTTCATCTAACAGGAAAATGCCAGTATGATAGAAGCCGAAGCGATCGCTGACCAGATTAACGATCATGGGGAGCAGGTCGTCCAAGGCTTGCGCCGTTGCGATTGCGCTAGCGACGTTCGAGACGGCGTGCAACTGTATTGCGCGCTTTTCGAGGTCGGCGGTGCGCTCTTGTACGCGAGTTTCAAGGGTTTGCCGCAAGCCAGCCAATTCTTTGTTAGACGCTTGCAAATGTTGGCGATCAACAATAGAAGATTCCAGTCGCGAGCGCAGGTTAAGCGAGGAGAGATAAACGCCGAAGCCTATAAAGGCAAACACGATGGCGCTTAAGCCCCAGCTTTGGAGAGGGTCGGTGACCGGCGCGACGAGCGGCGGAATCCAACCGCGAGTATGCGCGAATGTAATCGCCAAAGTGTAAAGCACAATAAATACGGTCAGGCGAATGATGACAGGCGGGCTTAGGAAAATATTCGCAAATGCAATGATAATAAGCAACGCAAATAACGCGGCGTAGTTCTCCAGCGGACTAACAGTATAAATGCCGAGAATCGCAAGGCTGAAGTTGCCCAGAAAAATATACCACGCTATATTAATGCGCTTACTATGTAGAAATGCTAATGTCGCGATGTTGATAAGAAGGGCTGGCAGAAAAAACGCTGTAAGGATTGACGCGCTGGTAAATTTGAACGCTAACAGAGTCAGCGGCAACCCAGCGATGTCTGCAACGATCAGAAACACCAGAATGGAATTCAGCAATCTGGCAAGACGCGTTTTTTCCTCGTCGCCTTCGAACGTGGGAGGGGTGAGCCATTTTGTAAAAAATGCCCGCATGGTTAGTTGGTCTCCTCGTTTTCGGAGGTCGCGTCGGCGTCGTTTAGCACTTGGAT
>BQMV01000344.1 GCA_022181005.1 Anaerolineaceae bacterium
GACGGGTCAAAATTACCAAGACGAAGTTCCCGTTCTTCAAAAAAACCTCTCCTCTATTTCCGGGCTTTCCTCAGACCAAAAGACGCTTCTCCATGCCCTGCTGGAAACCTGGCTGGGGACGGGATTAGTCTTTGTCGAACCACAAGATTATGACCGTGCTGAGGCTATATTTAGCGATAACATACGTGAAATACAAAAAGCGGCTGTCGAACCACGCCTGGTGTGGTTTCAGCATGTTGTCCTCGGTTTGGCATATCGCCAGCGGGCATATCTATATCGCATTCGCGGATTATTCGAGAATGCCATTGAGGATTACAAACAGGGATTGAAATACTGCCGCTTGATTCATTTCGATCACGAGGAAGCCACCCTGCGCAATGATTTGGGATTTGCCCAAATGCTGGATGGACAATTTCAATCCGCCTTCGAAAACATGTGGGATGGTTTAAATCTTCGGTACAAGTTAGCCGTCGGGAATCGCACCGCGCTCAGCTACAGTTCGCTGGCGCAGTATTTTATTTCCACGGGCGCGCCCGAAGAAGCGCGCAAGAACGCGCAATCTGCCGTAAGGATCGCCAATGCGGTGGGCTATCGCCGCGGTAGCAGGTTGGGCAATCTGGCGCTAGCAGAAGCGACCAGGCGATTTGCCTTTTCCGCGCAGGCGTCCTCCAATCAGATAGAATATCTGCGCGAGGCGCAGGATGCTATTGACATCGCGCTCGCGGAACTGACCGGAAAAGCGAGGCTGATCGAAGCAGAACTGGAACAAGCCTGTTTGTATCGTGACCGCATTCGCGTCGAGACAGACCCTGCGAAGAAAAAAGCCTGGTTCGAGAAATCAGACAAACAATTCCAATGGATCGCAAACGAAGCGGAAAAGGCGGGGATCGAATACGATCAAGTAGGTGCCATGTCTAACCGCGTTTGGCTCGGATACTTTGCAAACAATATGGAACACGCGGAACAAGCCGCCAAAGAATTCGAATTGCTCCCAGTTCTCGAACCCTATTGGCTCAGAAACGGAAAGTTTGTTGATGAGGAAAAGGCGCGTAGAAATCCGCAACTGTGGTCGCAGATCGGCAAGCACTATATAGGTCGCGGTATGGTAGCGCTGGCAAAGTGGAGAGACGAAAAGAAAGATGAGTTTCTCAAAGAAGCCGCGCGCTGTATGATGCTGGGACTAAAATATAGCACGACATTTGCAGAGGACCATCGCGGTTTACGCGAAGGGCGCCGCACGCTGCTACTCGAACTGGCAAAACTGAATTTCGAAGAACTGAAACAATTTGGCGGTTATGTTTTGGAGGCGGAGAGATCCGAAAAAATCGTCAAGAAGGACGAACACTCAACGCTTCAAAGCGTAATGCGCGACCA
>BQMV01000345.1 GCA_022181005.1 Anaerolineaceae bacterium
CTGCTGGTCTTATATCTGACCGCAGGCGCATCGCCTTTTATTCAATTGGCGCTAGTTGCGTTGACTGGTATGGCGAGTTACCTTGGCGTTTTATGGCGGCTCGAACGCGATAATTTACTTCGTCTTATGCGCTTGATTGGCGGGACGAAATCTGCTGCGGGATGAGAATCTGGAAGCGATGAAATTGGAAATGCGCGCCAATACATCCCTCCTTGAGCATAGCGCAGATTGGCGATTCCTATTGCCAATCTCAACGGACAGTAAGTGTTTGTTGCTTGGACGCGGCTTGGGCGACGTGGCGCAACTCTTTGCTCACTTGGGCTTTCCTACACACCTCGCTGATTTTGAGGAATTGCGACGAGAAACGCCGTTGCCGTTGACGAACTTTGATTTCGTGTTTTTGCCATTAGGCTTTGCCAGCGATACTTTGAACAAGGAAGTTGAAACGTTGACGGAGATCGCTAAAACGCTTCGCCCTGGCGGACGAATCCTGCTCGGCTTTTCCAATCGCTATAGTATTTCCCCAGCCCGCTCAGCGGCAATATCTCCAGCCGCCCCGGCTCGAATAAGAAAAGCATTGATGGCGGCAGGGTATGCCGAGGCGGTCTTTTACGCGGCGTTGCCTAACTTGGAACTTGCTGAATATATCTTCCCTTTGAATCGTCAGGCGGCGGCTTTTGTCTTAGATCGCCGCTATCAACATAAAATCCCTTTCGGTCCGCAAGGTTGGAAGGCTCTTTTGGGAATCGCGCCGCTTCTTTTTGATCTTTTTCCCGCTTATTTTGCAACTGCTGCATTGCGCTAACTTGCTTGCGCCGACCTTGATATTATTATGACAAACGCTTTTGTTGACGACCTCTCCAATTTTGTTTCCACTCTTGAGGGCTTTAAATCCGCTTCTTTTCAATGGATCAGTTTAGCGTTAAGCCTTCCGGGGTTTGACGAGAATGTGATCTTCTTCGGTTTTGAAGCGCGTCAAATTTATCCGACTTTGGTCGCTAAGACCCCGCGTTTGCCTCAAAATAGACAGGCTTTGCAGACCGAGTACGATCGGCTTACGGAAATTTGGCGCCTTTTAGGAGATGAGGCTGAGTATTGCCTGCAAAAGGCAATCGCTTTGACGACGATCCAGAATCAGCCGGTCTTAATTACCGCTTTTTTGCAGGGAAAAAATTTGTTGCGCGTTTTTAGAAAGTCTTTCCGGTCCTCTAACGAAGACCTGCTTGCGCTAGCGGTAGAAACGGGTCGGACGTTGCGCAGCATTGTAGATCGACCGGCGACGCGGTTGACAGTTGGCGAAGAAAT
>BQMV01000346.1 GCA_022181005.1 Anaerolineaceae bacterium
CGAACTAGAGAGCGTCAGCGGGGCGATCTGCCTTGAGATGGTCAAGAAGATCGAAGATGCGGGATATGTGTTTGCCGAAGTTCCGGTCAATCATTATTCGCGCAAATACGGCGTTTCCCAATTCTTCGTCCCTTGGCGCATCATCCGCACATTGCGGCAGTTGGCGGACCTCTATTGGAAACTTGTAATTCGGAAAGAGCAAAAGCGGAAGTAATCGCCGTCTTCGACCTCGGCTTGGGCTAACGCGACGAAGGCTGCGATTAAATAAACAAAGCCCCGCTTGCGGCGGGACTTTGTTGTGAAGGCGGCTTTTATCGGTTATGGTTCCGTCTCGCACCGGAACGAAATCATAGTCCACCTGTCGACCGTGAGAGGCGACCGATAATATTGGAGAAAAACGGCAAAATCGTTCGCGTAGTAATCCATGTCTATCTGCTCGTTAGCTGTCACGAATATGAAAAGAGTCCAACGTTCGACAGACGCATCAGAGAGATAGTAATCATAAACGCCTACTGCGTATCCCTCTTGAGGGCAACTATAAGAACGAGCCTCTGGGCGTTCATTTGGCGCTTTGGCGGAAAAAACGCGCCCTGCGAGAGATATGGCAATGTCGCCCTGTCCAGCCATTTTCTTTGACGAAGTGCATCGCAACGTATGGTCGTCGAGTTTCCAGCAATACAGAGGATATTCATCGCCAGAGTTAGTCTTGACCGAACCCGTCAATTCGCTTTTTGACAGATTCCCTTCAAAGTTGAAGATGAAGATAATGCCGCTGGACGACCATGTAACCTTGACAAGCGAGAGCGACGTTCCCTGCGCTTGCGCGGGGGAAACCGAACTGAATGCGAGCGCGAAAATGGCGCCCAACAACACGATGGATTGAAAAATTCGCTTCATGGTTTTTCTCCTATGGAATAATGTCTTTCCCGCCGAAAAATCAGTTTTTTTCGACTACCCAAAAATGCGACAAACCGACGATTCTCAGCGGCGTCTGCTCCAAAAATTGTAACACAACGCGTAGAAACTTCCCAACTATTCCAAACCGCGCAATGATGTTGTCGTACGCGCCGAAGATGATAGTTTGCTCGATGAATGTCACGGGCAGCTTGCCGAAGAGACGCTGCAAATCTCCTTTTGAATAAACGCGCACATGCGGAGCGAGTTTGTCGCGCAGTATGCGCGGCAGATAATTGACGAATAATTTATTGCCAAAATAATATTTCCCCTTCAAATATATTCCGTGCGTTTCGACGGGATAGCCGCGATTGGGGCAAAATAAAACGA
>BQMV01000347.1 GCA_022181005.1 Anaerolineaceae bacterium
GAACTCTCGCGTATTGGACGCGTGGCGCATCCATTTGAAGATATTCCATTTAACCAAATAATCCATGATACGTTGGAACTGCTCGCCGGCTCGTTCGATCAAACAAACATTAACGTAGTTGTTCAAGATAATCTGCCCATCATTCATGGCGATCGAATCCGCCTGCTTGAGGTGACGCAAAACCTCCTCAACAACGCCATAAAGTTCATGGGCGATCAGCCTGCTCCCCGTATCGAAATCGGCTGCGACAAACGCATCAAAGACGGGCTAGCGACTTTCTTCATTCGCGATAACGGCGTAGGGATCGATCCGCAATATCACGAAAGGATTTTCGGCTTGTTCAATCGTCTCACCCCAGAGATCGAAGGCACCGGCGTAGGTTTGCCGCTCGTGCGGCGCATCATCGAGGTGCATGGCGGTAAGGTCTGGTTAGATTCAAGTCTCGGTCGCGGAAGCGTATTCTTCTTTTCGCTTCCCGTCGCCACCTCAAATAACACGGAGGCGCAGACCACGGAATAAGCTCAACAGCCCAGCCGCAAGAGAAGCTTACGCAAACAAATAACAATCGGACAATAGATTAGCGCTTCTTGCAAAGTCGGAACATTCCGCCCTTATTCCATTGAACAAAATACATATTTGGGGTTAAAATCCGCCTCAACCTTAAGAGGAGAATCTACATGATAGGCGAGCCCGTTCTCGTTATGCTCATCGAAGACAACATAGACCATGCCGAACTGGTCATTCGCACTCTCGAAGAACATCGCATTGCGAATCGCGTGCGACACTTTGCAGACGGACAAACTGCGCTTGATTATCTCTTCCGTCGCGGAGAATTTTCCGATCCTGAAACATCGCGTCGCCCTCACTTAATTCTGCTCGATCTGCGCCTGCCGCGCATAGACGGCGTGGAGGTGTTGCAAGCCATCAAAAACGACGACGAGCTCAAATCAATTCCAGTGGTTATCCTGACCACATCCGAAGCCGAAAAAGACGTCATCCGAGCCTACATGCATCACGCTAACAGCTATCTAGTTAAACCAGTCGGATTCGAAGAGTTCAAGAAGTTAATGGACGATTTGGGCTTTTATTGGCTCGGCTGGAACACGCATCCTCAAATTAAAGACTAAATAAACGACAAACTTAAAAATCGCCGCACAGCGTCTCGAATTGACACCCTGACTCACTTCTAGTATGCTTTACGCGTCCGGGCAGGACCGGCGCGGCAGAACCTGAGATCGGAAGAGCACACGTCTGAAC
>BQMV01000348.1 GCA_022181005.1 Anaerolineaceae bacterium
AAACAACGCGTCGCCGAAGGCACCCGCAACGTGGAAGATCAATCGCACCGGTTGCGAATTGCCGCAGAAATTTCGCAAACGGTCACCGCCGAGAAACGTCTCGACAGAATGTTGCAAAAGTCCGCTCAGCTCATTTTCGAACGCTTTGATTACTACCATGTGGGCGTCTACATCTTAAGCGCAGACAACAGAGAGGCGATTCTGGCGGCTGAAGCCGGCGAAATATCGTCGTCGCCGCAAAAACAGCGCATCCAAGTAGGCGATAGCAACACCGTCGGGCGCGTCGCGTCAACGGGCGAATTACAAGTCGTTTCAGAGGCTTGGACCGCCGCATCCTGGGCGGCAAATTCATTCCTGCCTAAAACGCGCTCGGAGTTCGTCTTACCGCTCAAAGCGGAAGATCGTGTAGTTGGAATTCTCGACATTCACAGCGCGGAAGAAAGAGCCTTCAGTCAAGAGGATATTTCAATGATGTCGGTGCTGGCTGGTCAACTAGGCAGCGCGGTCGAACGAACGCGCCTGCTGGAAGAATCAACAAATACGCTCAACGAACTCGAACGAGCCTACGGACAATTTACCGGCACGGGTTGGCAAAAATTCCTCGCGAGCGGAAGCCTCCGCAACGTCGGATACACCTTCGACAACGTGCGCATCGAACCAATCTCCAACCTGCCGGCGGCGGGCAAGCAAGCGCTGACAAGCGAAGATCGAGTTCTCGTTGACGAAACCGGAGAACGCAAAGAAGTCGCCATTCCCATTAAATTCCGCGGGCAAACCATCGGCGTCGTTCATGCAAAACTTCAGCCGGGTTACGGAGAAAAGGCAATTGCCTTATTGAACTTAGCGGTAGAGCGTCTGGCATCGTCGTTGGAAAGCGCGCGACTATACGAGGAAGCTAGAGTGCGCGCCAGTCGCGAACAGATGATTTCTCAAGTCACAACAGCTATCGGCATGTCGAGCGACCTTGAAACCATCCTGCGCGCCACAGTTCGCGAGATCGGACAAGCGCTGCCGGATACCGAAGTGAGCATCCAAGTGCTAAACGACGCCGACGCGACCTCCGAAAACGAGGAGACCAACTAACCATGCGGGCATTTTTTACAAAATGGCTCACCCCTCCCACGTTCGAAGGCGACGAGGAAAAAACGCGTCTTGCCAGATTGCTGAATTCCATTCTGGTGTTTCTGATCGTTGCAGACATCGCTGGGTTGCCGCTGACTCTAGATCGGAAGAGCACACGTCTGAACTCCAGT
>BQMV01000349.1 GCA_022181005.1 Anaerolineaceae bacterium
TCGCAGAGCTTGGCTACACGTCTTGACCAGTTGCACCTCGCGAATAGTGCGAGCAAATGGCAGCGAAAGTTGATTCTCCCATTTCTCGCTTACGAGCTGCATTGCCGAGTCGAAGCTTAATCCCGCCTCTACGCAAACGGTCAATAGATCGAGAGCGTCAGGCATTGCTTTTCTGATCTCTTTCTGTCTATTTCTAACGCGTCCCGACAGCATCAAATGAGGCAGGAAGAATCCTCCGAAAGCTCCTCCGCCGATATATAGGAAACCATCGCTAGACTTGGCTGGCGGCGAGAGGGTGACCATCATAACCATAAGCCCGCCCAACAATAACATCAGAGCAAAGCGAATCGCAACAAAAGTGGGCGCGCTAATGGGCCAAGGGTTGCCAGCCAATTCCAACTGACGATCGGTATCTTGAACCATCTTTTGAGGCGTAAAACGCGCCGAAAGTTCGCCCAGTTTATTCACCATCGGAATCAGCACGCGGTCGGTGAACGACTGAGACATTTCAACTTGTTCAAGCGATTGCACGTCGTCGCCGCGCTGGATAAACTCCGCCAGCCGCGCTTGCAACGGGTCGTCTATGTCGCCGCCTTGCGGCGCATTTCGACGAGCAAAGACAACGACCGCTATGGCTGCAACAAGCAAGACTGCAAAGAAAATAATCAAACCCAACATGCTACACCTCGATGTCTGCGATCTTCATCATGATCAGATAGCCCGAAACGATCATCGCGATAATGACGACTACGGCGATAATGCCGCACATCGGCTGCGGCAATCCGCTGCTTGCATCGAAGAAATTGGAGAGATATTCGGGGCTGACAAACCACAGCGCAAGCGTAAGAAAGACCGGGATTAACGACAAGATCGTTCCAGAGGCGCGGACCGATGCGGTTAATACGCCAATTTCACCTTTGATGCGCACTCGCTCGCGAATAGTAAAGGAGATCGTGTCTAATATTTCAGAAAGATTGCCGCCCACTTCGCGCTGGACATTAATCGCCGTAACGACAAAATCAAGGTCTTCGCTGGGGATACGCCGCAGGAGGTTGTCTAAGGCTTTCTCCATCGGTATGCCGATCTGCAGCTCTTGCACTAAGCGCCTAAATTCATCTGAAATCGGAGAGGGCATTTCGCGGCTCACCGCTTCCAACGCCTGCGGCGTCGAATAGCCGGCGCGCAGACCATTAACCATCAAGTTCAGCATGTCAGACAGCT
>BQMV01000350.1 GCA_022181005.1 Anaerolineaceae bacterium
AAGTAGATTGCTCGCGCTACTTTGGAGATCCCCCTCCCCACAACGTCTTCGCCGACCGTAATTCACGCGTCGCGCCCATCGTCTCAAAGATTCGAATCGCGCTTTCAATATGCGCGTTACGGTTTTCACCTGCTTCTACAAGTTTGAGTCGAAGCAATCCTTCTTCATACAGCAGGTTAAATTTCTGCGCAATTTCAAGCCCTTTGCGCCAAAATTTCAACGCTTGTTTAACGTCGCCGTTCAGCGAATTCTGCCAGCCGCGATAATAAGCCAGATATGGAAACCCAATGGGAAATATTCTTTCATAAGCGCTAAGTAAAGCCAACGCTTTTAACGCCGAAGATTGCAACGCTTCAAGGTCGCGCTTGCGCGCTAGCGACAGGGGCGCGCGCAACGTTTTTTCCCACAACGTGAAGTAAACCTGAGCGACGGCGGAGAATCCGATTAATAACGCATAGACTGTGGGAGAAACGCCTTCCGCCAGTTTTAAAACATCATCAGCATACTGCAACGCTTTTTCTTCATCGCCTAAACGTAGATGAGCCAGCGCGAGTTGTGCGTGCGTGTTAATGGAAGCGGCTTGGTTCGGAATTTCCTCAAGGATTTGAAGCGCTTCCTCCAACATCGGAATGGCGGTTGCTTCGTTCTCTAACCGAATATTGTTCCACGCTACGCCGTCTAAGCCCCAGACGATCTGCAACGGGCTGTTTCTACGACGCGCATCTTCCAGCAACGTTTTTTGGACGCCTAACCCTTCGGCAATATGCCCTGAAAGGAAAGCGCTCTCCGCCAGAACGGACAGAGCGTCGCCCCATTGACGATAGTCGCCAAGTTGCTCGCACAATTCACGAGCTTGTTGCGCCTTAATGCGAATTTCGTCCCATTTCCCAATCGCGATCTGATACACGCTAGTAAGCACGTTGACCGTGATCAGGTTTGAAGGCTGGTTCACTTCTTCCGCAACAGCCAGCGCACGGCTCACATAGCGTTCCGCAAGCGAATGCAGTTGGGCAAACCCAGTTAGGATTGCCATCCCCGAATATGCGTTAGCAAGCTCGGGAGAAGTTCCAACTTGTTCGGCAAAATCCAACGAATGCAAAATACAATACATGGTCGGCAAAGCTTCGTTAGAATAGAAACAGATTCTGCCGAGCAACTCATACAAA
>BQMV01000351.1 GCA_022181005.1 Anaerolineaceae bacterium
TAAACCATCTTCGTGGAATCGACGTTGTATTTCCACGCGACCTGCTTCCCCACCGCCTGACATGCGGGGAATCCAACGATCGCCGCAAGATGAATCACCGCATCGGGTTTCTGCCAACCATCTTTGAGCGCGTCCTTCACGGCGCGCGGCTCGGTCACGTCCGTCTTCACGAAATGAAAATTCGGATGATGCAAAAACGGGACGATGGCTTCACCGCCGAAGAGCAAAGAGTCGAGGGCGGTGACGCGGTGTCCAAGCCGAAGCAGTTCGGAGGTCAGAAGCGAACCGATGTAGCCCGCGCCGCCCGTGATCAGAATATGTTTCATGAGGTCCCATCCATGTTGAGAGTCACTTTGAATCCATCCACTTGAATCGTCGGCGCATTTTTATCGGTCACGATCGTCACGCCTTGTTCGATGCAGGTGAGTTTGCACACGTCCACCACATCGCCTTTGCCGACGATGCGCACGCGATCAAACCCCGCCGCGTGAATTTTTGCGATGTGTTCTTTCACGCGCTGACGCGTTTTGCGATAGATCGAAAACGAACGCTCGACATAATCCACCGCGAGACGGGCGCGCAGGGCGATGCCTTCAGGCGTGATGATGTATCGCAACTTTTTGCGTTCGGCGCGCTTGACTTTGACCGCGCCTTTCGCGACGAGCCGCTTGAGATGCCAATTCACGGTTCCCACCGCGACGCCAAGCTGGGTCGCCAGCGTGGACTGATTCACATCTGGATCGTTCTCGATATTTTCGAGCAGGGTAAGTTCGCGCAGTTCTTCGTTTGTGGTTTCCATAGGATTCATCGGTTCAAAATTCAGTGACTGAATTATAGCCTTATTCCGGAATGGGTCAAGTGCGTCATTCATCTAGCCGCCCAAAACTGCTACAATCGGGCAATGGAAAAATTCTCCGCTTTCAGCGCCGCTATGCTCGCCTATCAACAATCTCGCATCTCCCACTGGGACGCCATTGCCCACAAGCGTGACAGCTGGCGCGGTATGGGACGCTGGTATCACCAGCGGCTCGCGGAAATCTATCGCTTTCATATCGCGCCGAATCTGAGCGTGCTTGAGATCGGCTGCGCCGACGGGAAATTGCTCGGCGCGTTAAATCCTTTACGCGGCGTGGGCGTGGATTTTTCGCCTGAGATGATCCGCCGCGCAAAACAAAAACACCCGAATATCGAATTCATCGAAGCCGACGCGCACGATCTCTCCGCAATCAACGAGACGTTCGACATCATCATCCTCTCCGACCTCGTCAACGATCTGTGGGATGTGCAACGCGTCTTTCAAGAAATTAAAAAACTTTGCGCGCCGCGCACGCGCATCTTCCTCAATTTTTATAGCAGGCTTTGGCAATTGCCGCTTGGCATCGCGCAAAGCCTCAACCTTGCCACGCGCAACCTCTATCAAAACTGGCTCACGCGCGAAGACATCCGTGGGTTGATGCGCCTCGCGGGGTTCGAGCCGGTGCAGATCACGCAAGAGATTCTGTTTCCGCTTCCGCTCGGCGGGCTGGCGAATAAATTTCTCGTGCGGCTGTGGCCCCTGCAGCATCTCGCGCTGTCGAACTTCGTGGTGGCGCGACCAACCATCCAACGCGCACAAGAGCCGAGCGTTTCGATCATCGTCCCCGCGCGGAATGAATCGGGCAACATCAAATCCATCTTCGAGCGGACTCCCAAAATGGGACGCGCGACGGAACTCGTTTTCGTCGAGGGACATTCAAAGGATGACACGTACGCCGCGATCCAGCGGGAAGTAAAAGCGCATCCTTCGACCCCCAGCCTGATTCTCCAACAGTCGGGCATCGGCAAAGCGGACGCGGTGCGACTCGGCTACGCCAAAGCCACTGGCGATGTGCTGATGATCCTCGATGCCGACCTGACCGTGCCGCCCGAAGACCTGCCGCGTTTTTATGACGCGCTCGTTTCGGGCAAGGGCGAATTCATCAACGGCGTGCGGTTGGTGTATCCAATGGAAAAAGAAGCAATGCAAACGCTGAACTTTTTTGGCAATAAATTTTTTAGTCTCGCGTTCTCGTGGCTGTTGGGACAACCCATCAAGGATACGTTGTGCGGGACAAAAGTGTTGTGGAAAGATGATTATGAACGCATCGCCGCGAACCGTTCGTACTTCGGCGATTTCGATCCGTTCGGCGATTATGATTTGATCTTCGGCGCGGCGAAATTGAATTTGAAAATTGTAGACCTCCCCATCCGCTACCGCGAACGGACGTATGGCTCGACAAATATCTCGCGCTGGAAACACGGGTTGTTGTTGCTTCGCATGGTCGCATTTGCGGCAAGGCGAATAAAATTTGTATAAAAACCATGGAGAAATTTCTCGACCTGTTCCCCTCCCTGTTTGCGACGCGGTTGCTGATGGTGTTGGAGAAGCGACTTACGGACACATCCTCTCCCCCTCCTGCGGAGTATATAAAGCGACGCCATCTTGGGGGAAGGACTCTTCAAGGCGGTAATTGCACAAAATCGGACGCATGATGCCGCGCACCCAGGCGTTGTTCTCCTCTGAGAACGCCCGCCGCCGCGCTAGGATCTTGAACGTCAGCGGGTCAACGACGATCAGGTCGAAGCGCTGGGATTCCATCTCTTGCTTGAAGTGAGCGAGGAACGCCTCGTTGTTCGACATCGCCATTTCCATCAGTTCTTCGCGCTCGTACTCTTGAATGAGCGTCACGTTTTTGAGCATGCCCATCGAGATGAGATGTCGTTGCGTGATGAAGAGGATTTCTCCGCCCTCGGCGTTCACGCGATCAATTTCGGATTGCATTGCTGAGAGAGTTTTCTCTGTGCGGGAGGGATCGTAGGTTTTGAAGGCGATGTTGGATTGAGTCAAGAACAAGATGGGGATGATGATGACCGACATTGCGTTGCCCCAACGAAGCGGAATGAATTCCGCAGTCCTTTTTTCGGGAGTGTAGCGGGCAAAGACGAGATATGAAAACACGATCAACAGCATGGTGAAATACGCGTCGAGGTTGTGCAGGTCTGCGCCGCCGCCGATTTTGAGGCTGACGATCAGACCGCCGACGAAGAGCGCGAGCAACGCGGCAACGATGAAAAAGATTCGCACAGGATGCCAGTCCATGCGGCGGGAGCGGAACTGAGCGTACAACACGATCCACATCGGGAGGGAGACAAATATCGCGGCGGGCAAAATTCCGAACGCGTAGGATTCGTTTGGCAGTAAGCGATACCACAACAACGGCGAAGATAAACTGGTGAAAAAATCTTCGGGGTTGGGGATGCCCGAAAAGGCGATGTAGATCTGCATCGAAGCCAACGCAGTCAACGTCCCGACGAAAAACCATGAGGCGGGTTTGAAAATATAGCGCCAGAAATTTTTCCCGTTGTATGGAACTTCGAGTAGATACAACACGGCGGCGATCATGCCTGGAACCACGTACCAATTGACACGACTCGTCCCAGCCCAGAGAGAAGCCAAAAGAACGGCGACCCAAGCCCGCGTCGAGGAATGAGGCGAGAATCCCCAGAGGAGAATCAGCACGGGGATTGCCAAATGCAGATAGATGGGTCCCATCAACAAAAAGAGAATCATCCACATGCCTGCAAAAATTTTCACGCCGCGATCCTGAATCGAAAGGCGCGAGAGCAACGCGGGCGCGATCAAGCCCGCGAGCGCGAGTCGCAAAAACGTTTGCCAGAAACGATGCGCCCACAACGGCGCGTCGAACAAATACGGCGGCGCGAGCAACGCGTGCAATGTGGGGTGAAGGATCGGCAATGCAAATTGTTCGCCGTAAATTTTGCGCGAGAGAAGCAGCGACGGATAATAATAGCGGCTCGTCTCCGACCAGCCCATCGAAAATGGATATGCGGTGACCGATGGAATGTTGATGAGGAGCAAAAGCAAAATTGATTGACACAACATGAACACGATCAGCGCGATTGACCACGACAACTCATCGCGAAAAATTTTTACGCCGCACATGCCCGCGAGCGCGCACATCCAAAAGACGAGCATCCGCACCCACGCTTCGCCGCTAAGAATTTGTTGAAAAAAAGAATTTGCGATGACAAGCGGGAAGCCCATCAACGCGATGACGATGATAACGATGCCGATCTTTTTCTGGATGAAACCCAACGCTTCGACTCGACCCCATAGTTGGTCGCCTGTTTTCGTGAAGCCGACTCCCAGCCCCAACAGCGCCAGCGACGCGAGACTCGCAAGCGCGGCGATCCCCGCCTGCCATGAAGTTTGCGTCGAAAGGTTTACCTCCAACTTCGCGGCGAGATCAATGAGATTCCAAATCGAAAGCAATGGGAGCGCGGCGGTGACGATAAGTATCACGCGCCAGAATGTGAGGCGGGAGGGAGGGGTGATGAAGTTCATAGAGTTATCCGCAGATTGCGCAGATGACGCAGATTTTTAAAATCTATGAAATCTGCTTAATCTGCGGATGCTTTTATTTCGGTTTGGACGCAATCACCCGAATCGTTGCGGCGGTGTCTTCGTCCATGTTTCCGCCGACGAATTCGGGTTTGATGTGCGGCTGGAGTTTGAGAAACGCATCTTTGTCGCTGGTGAGGATTTCGATCTCAACATTGGCAAATGAATCTTCAAAGGCTTTGCGATAATTCCACAAGCGATAACGGTTGTGATTGCTGGACGGATTCAGCCAATTCTTCCACACGCTTTCGGAGAAGCGCAACATCTCGAACGGATATTTGAAGAAGTGATCGCGCAAATCCACAAAATGGATGTGCAGACCGTCGGGCTTGGTCAACGCGGCGAGGGCGCGCGTGATACCCTCCACATCGTCCACGTGTTCGTAGACTGAACTGCTCAACACAAAATCCACGGGTTGAATATCGCCGCGCGCTTGGAGGTCGCGGATATCGTCTTCGAGCAGGGTCATCCACTCAGGGCGCGGACGCCATCCGCTTTTGTCGGCGAAGAAATATTTATCCTCCGTTCCGTACAAGCGACGATTGTGCGGCTCGTCGGGAGGCGCGTACTTGTCGCACAGGATGACATACTCCGCGCCTTCTTTCAGCAAGCCGAAGCCCATGTCGAAGCGACCGCCGTAGCCGAAGACGAGGACACGTTTATCCTTGAACGAGAGTCCGCGCACGGATAGCACATCCACGTAACGTTGGACGGCGGCGAACGGGTTGCTCGTTTCCAATCCAGGGCGGATGATGATGCTCCGCAGTAACAATGCCCGCACAAGCTTTTCGGGCATGAAGTGACGGATGAGGCGAGGGAGGAGGTAGGAGAGGTTCAATTTAAGAACTCAGAAAATTATCCGCAGATTTCACAGATTACGCTGATTCTTAATCTGTGAAATCTGCTCAATCTGCGGATGAATTTGGGCTTAAACGGAAAATTCTTTCAACGCGTCGATGACCGTCTTTTGTTCTTCTTCAGTCATATTTGTATAAAATGGTAAACGTAATAACTGATCGCTAACGCGTTCGGTCACCGGGCAATCGCCGACTTTACCGCCATATTTTTCGCCCATCGGCGAAAGATGCAACGGCAAATAATGAAAAACGGCGAGAATCTCCCGCTCCTTTAAGTGGGCGATGGCTTTCGTCCGCGCTTCAAGGCTGGGAAAGAGTAGATAAAACATATGGTAAGACTGTTCGCAGTACGCAGGCACGAACGGCATTTGCACACGATTCTCCTCCGCCCAAGCGCCGAGTTCCTTGTAGTAGGTTTCCCAAACCTTTTTACGGGCAGACTGAATCTCCTCACGCTTTTCAAGTTGAGCAAACAAATGCGCCGCAAGGATTTCGGAAGGAAGATAACTCGATCCGAGATTTACCCATGTATATTTATCCACTTGTCCGCGGAAGAAGCGACTGCGGTTCGTCCCTTTCTCGCGCAGGATTTCGGCGTCGTCAAAATATTTTTCGTCGTTGATGAGCAACGCGCCTCCCTCGCCCGACGTGAGATTCTTCGTCTCGTGAAAACTTTGCGCCGCCAATACTCCAAATGTGCCGAGATTCTTGCCTTTATACTTGCCAAACAAGCCATGCGCGTTATCTTCAATGACAGGGATGTTGTGACGATTGGCGATCTCCATGATCGCGTCCATTTCACAGCCGACGCCTGCATAATGCACTACGACGATGGCGCGCGTCTTTGGAGTGATTAACGCTTCCAGTTTAGATTCGTCGAGATTAAGCGTGTCAGGTCGAACGTCGGCAAAGATCGCGTTCGCGCCGCGCAAGACGAACGCGTTGATCGTCGAAACGAATGTAAATGAAGGGACGATGACTTCATCTCCTTCTTTGAGATCGAGCAGCAGCGCGGACATCTCCAGCGCGTGCGTACAGGAAGTAGTGAGCAGCGCCTTAGGGACGTTCACCGCCTGTTCGAGAACAACATGCGCTTTCTTCGTAAAATTTCCGTCGCCCGAAATATGCGACGACTGCAGGGCTTGCCGAATATATTCAAGCTCATTGCCAACTTGCGTAGGTTTATTAAATGTAACGGACATTAAAAACTCCTACGGCATTAGATATTTCACACATGCCGAAACATCCTGCTTCGGCGCGAGCAATTGTATTCTAACTTTTTTTAAAGTTTCCAACGGCTCATAAAAACATAGCACGGGCGCAGAGACCCACTTAACCCAGGCGTTATTTTCTTCGCCGAAATTATCTTCCTCAGTCTGGACTCGTTCATGCAGCGGGTTGGTGATGATGAGCGAGAAACGCTGCGCGGCAAGGTCGCGGTAAAAAGTTTGGAAATATGATTCGCTAGCGCTCATCGCTTCGTTGATGAGCACCTTTTTATCATACTCTGGCACAAGTGGAACGCCCGTGACGTATTTGAAAGTAAGCAGTTGGCGTTGGTCAATAAAAAGGATGTCGCCGTTGAGCGCGGCTTCTTTGATCGCGTTCTGAATATCTTTCAACGCTTTATCCGAATCATTTTCATACGGAAGCAATTCAGGGAACGGACCCTGCGGCGGAATGTCGGCGAGGGTCATCACCCACGTCATATCTTCCTCCGCCACGCGATTCGGCGCAATGAACTTCATCGGATAGTATGCAGGATAGATAACCATGAACAACAACACGAGTCGCATCCACGCAGGCGACACGGCGCTTTCGAGAATCCATTTCGCGCCCGAACGATGCCATGCCATCGCGCCCGCGAACAACAAGCCAAGGATGAACATATCCATATTATGCAAGTCGCCGCCGCCGCCGATCTTCACGCTGACGATCAAGCCGACGACGAGAAACGCCAACAGCGGAAGGATGACCGCAAGTTTCTGCCATGCGTTCAACGTCCAGCGGCGCGTCACAGATAAATAAACCAGCACAGCGATCAGCGGTCCCACCGCGAGAAGCAAGCCGAGCAGAATCCCTTCGGGATACGTGGCGTTCGGGAACAGGCGATACCAAAGCAACTCTTGCGAACCCGCTTCCGCGCTGACGCCGGACAACGTCACGCCGCCGCTGAAGCTGGAGGAAATGTTCGGAGAGAGCCGAGCAGGAATCGTTGGGATAAAGAACGGCGCGACGTATCCGCCGAGGATGCCTGCCGCGCCGACTGAAATCGCGCGCACCCAGACGGTACGATCCGAGCGCTCTCCCTCACCCTGCCCTCTCCCGCTGGGAGAGGATTCTGCGCTGCTAAACTCCAACATCGCCGCCCACATGCCAGGCGCAAACAGCCACGTGTAGCGACTCACTTCGGCAAAATAACTTGTGACAAAGATCAACGGCACAGCCAGCCATAACGGTTTGCCCCACGCGAAGGCGACAAGGATCGCGCACCACAACAACGGCGGGTGGATAGGTCCTTGAAGGACGAAGATCATCGTCCATACCGAGACGAGAATCCATTGCCAGCGTTTGAATTGCGCGGATTTGAACGCGACGAGACCGAGAATAAAATACGGCACGGCGTTCACTAATCCAACCCAGAGCCGCGCCTGCCAGATGGTTACGTTAGGAATCAAAAACGGAATCCCGCCGATGAACTGCCTGCCGATGTCAAGCAAAACGGGAATCGGTTTATCTTCGGGATAAATGTAAATGTCGCGTCCGAACAGGATCGAATAATCCCACCAGCGGTTTCCCTCCGACCAGCCCAGCGAAAACGGATAACTCGTCACGTTGCCGAGCGACAGGATGAAGACCGCCGCGCCTGAGATCAGAGTCAACGCGGATAATATTCCAAGCCATTCGAGCGCGCGTTCGTCGGAACGCGTCAACAGACAGCCGAGCAAAATCGCAGAGGCCGCCCACAACAACCAGCGCAGATATTGTCCGTGCAGGACGAGTCCCCAGGCGGTGTATTGCAGAATCCAAATGGGAAGGATGAGCACGACCGCGCTCAAAATCCATCGTGCCGCACCAAGTTTGTTACGAAGTTTCGCAACGCGAACAAGCGCAGAATAAAATTTCTCATTGTGCCACGCCGCGAGAATCGTCGCTTCGAGGCAAGCGACGCAGAACGCCTCGAACAAAACGAACGCGGCGAACCACTTCAGCGAAAACTCACCCAGCCATTCGCCCGTCCCCCATGTGATGTTATAGAACTCGAGGCTGGCGGCGGTTAATAAAAATGTGGCAAGCGCGATGACGAGCAATCGCAGGAATAGTTCACGGGTGGTTGACATTTGCATCATTAAGTGTCTCTTCAAAAAATTTCAAGCGCATGATTTCCTTTTGCTTCGAGTCAATTCGAGTTTCAAGCAAAGCGCGGTCCGCGCGGACGCCGCGCGTGCGATACGCAAACTCGCGGATGGCTTCTCCGTGGGTCTGAATGTTATCCTCTTTATTGGGAATCTTCAACAGGAAATCGAAACCCGCGTCGTCGAGATCGGCGTCGGCACGGCGATCTCGAACGGAAGACCAAGCGCAAGACGACCGCAAATCCATGCGCACATCGTTAGAGCGTAAACGCCGCTCATCTAGCATAAATTCTTCAGAGTCTATTCGCACTTCAAATCTAACGGCTAGCGTGCGTAGACAAAATCCTTTTCTTGTTATTTAAGAGCAAGGTGACGGAAAATCTTAGATTTCATCTTTGAGAGACTTAAACCCAAGACCCCTCGTTGCGCTCGGAGCGACGTAAAATTAGGACCTAGTTATCCAACTTTACAAAAAACATACAGTTCGCTGAAAAGCCTTGCAAGTTCGAACGACATGATGTAGGATTGCATATCATCATAAAGTTGAAAAATCAGCGCATTTTACTTGCGTTTTACTGTTTATACTGACTATCGAACTAGCAAGGAGAACATAAATGTCTATTCGTCGAATCAAAACAACTTTCCTATCTCTAATTTTAATCCTGTCTCTGTCTTTTAGCGCTACTGCCTTTGCTCAAGGAGAGGCTGTTGGCAAAAACTTCAACAGTTCCTTTAACGGTTCATCTGTGGGCTGGTCGGCAGTCACAGGCGCTTGGAAATTAACCGGCTCCGGTTATTATCGCTCGAATGGCATAAAAGACCGGATGACTTCCGCCAAACGGGCTGGCAACTATAGCAACTTCGCCTATTCAGTTCGCATGAAGCGAGTAGGCGCATTTGCAAACGGCGTGATCATCCGCGGCAATCCCAACTCGTTATCATTTGTTAAGTCTTGGAAGTCTTCCTATTGGTTCGCTTACACTAATAACGGCACGTTCTCAATCTGGAAGTATCCTTCGAAGGGCGCTGAAGTGGCATTAAAAGATTGGACCGCCAGTTCTGCGATTGTAAAGAATGGTTGGAACACCCTTAAAGTGACAGCGAACGGCTCAAATTTCAAGTTCTATATTAACGGCAAACTGGTTGCGAAAGTTGCTGATCCATCTTTCCGGACAGGGCAGATTGGCTTTGGTTTCTATCGAGATACCCCCTCCGGATATTTAGTAGTGAACTGGGCGAAGTTATCTAAGATTGTGAAAGTAGAAGCCGAAGCGAATCTCTTTGAAGAGGTCGCTCCAGGCGTGGAACTTGAAGGCGGCAATTCAATGCAGTCCCCGTAGCCTTCAATCCATGAAACTTGACGGAAATTGATAAATAAAAGGTCAGTCGAATTTAATATCTCGGCTGACTTTTTATTTATATCCTTATTAATGTCTGGCGCCAACAATGGAGGCGATGGCTTTCATCCGTCACTCTGGCAGCCACACTTCGGCTGAGCCGACGAGGCAGGCTTTCCCGTCCGCGTTTAGAATCGTCGTATCCAACGCAAGTCGTCGCTTCTCCGAGTTTACTTGCGTTACTTTTATTTCCACTCTCACGATTGAATCAACAAAGACCGGGCGTTTGAACGCGGAGTTCTGCGAAATATACACAGCGCCTTCGCCGGGAAAATCCACGCCCAGCGCTTTCGAGATCAACCCGCCCAAGAACGCGCCATGAACGATCCTTTTTTTGAAGAACGACCGCTTGGCAAACGATTCGTCGAGATGAATCGGATTCGAATCGCCCACAATCTCAGCGAATTTCTTTACGTCGGCGGCGGAAACGAATCGCTCAAATGAAAAACCATCGCCTTCTTTGAAGTTAAATTCTCGCGTCATACTGCTTTCCCTTCTCCAACATGGCGGTAAATAGATCTTCGTATTGTTCGGCGATACGAGAAATTTCAAATAATTTTGCTTTTTCCAAACTGGCTTGGCGAAATGACAACAAACGGTTGGGGCTTACGAGTAACTCTCGCAATTTTGATTTAAATTCATCTTTGCTTCTCGCTTCAACCAAATGCCCATTCTGACCTTCGTCCACCAAATCTACAAATCCGCCGATATGGCTGGCGACGATAGCGAGACCCTTTGCCAACGCTTGCACGCCTACAACGGGAAGCCCCTCTGAGAGAGAGGGCATGAAGAGTATATCGCTTCGTTCGAACTGCTTCATCACTTCATCAGGCGCGATCCAGCCTGTTAATATAAAGCGATTCTCTGTTCCAGATTCTGCAATAGATTTTTTCACTTGAGGCGTTAACGGGCCGTCGCCAATCATAATGCATCTCCACGAGAGGTCTTTCATCTCGCTTAGAGTTTGAACGATCATAAGCGGATCCTTTTGTTCCATGAATCGACCGGCAAAAACGATGACAGGAGGATCGTTGACGCGAATCAAAGCGGGGCGTTCCAAGTCCGCTTCCACCCCATTGGGGATGACAAGGATTTCTTGAGGGTATTGTTCGAGCGCTAATGAACGCGTATATTCGCTAACCGCGACTCGCGCGCTAGCGTCGCGCCAGATCCAACGCGTGAACGGAAAGATAAAACGAAACCAACCGTCCGTTTTTTCGGGTACGCCGTCGGGCACGTCGCCAAGATGGGCAGTTAACACATAGGGAACGCGCATGAAACGAGAAAGCGCCCATGCCAGCGCGCCAGCGGGTACGGCAAAGTGGACGTGAATCACATGGGGGTTGAAGAAGCGGATGAGCCGGAACCCAGCCCAAAGTCCCGAAAGAACGTAGAGAGCCATCGAGAGGAAACTGGCGCGGAAGGCTTGAGTCCGCATGACAGGTATCCGAACGATCTCGTACCCCTCCCGCTGTTCCTGACGCGGTAAATCTTTGAAGTGAGAAGTTAAAACTTTGATCTCATGTCCGCGCTTGGCGAGGGCTTGGCAAATACTTTCTGCCGCGCGTCCGCCGCCGCCGCCGACTGGAGGAAACTCGTGATTCAAGACAAGGATACGCATATTTACGGCGATCCTTTGCGGGCGTCGGATACGGCAGCCATTACAGAGGGAAGAAAGAACGCGCCCGGCAAACTTGCTGCGAGGAAAATAACGCGCATCAATACGGCAACGGTCAAACTCACGGCGGGGCTAAGCCCCGCAATGTGCGAGAACAGAAAAGTAAGCGAAAGTTCCTGCACGCCATAGCCGTTAATAGAGATGGGGATAAGCGTGACGAAATAAGCAAGGCTCCACACGCCTGCAATAAGCGCATATGAAACATGTTCGCCTAATCCTTGTATCAAGATGTACGCTATCGCAAAGATGAAGATCATATTGCCCCATGTACACAGCAGAGAAGAAAGCAACGCAACAGGCTGCTTAAACCATATCGAAAATGAATCAAGCAGTCGTCGAATAAAGCCTGCTATTTTCTTAGCCATGGGAGGCATCGCGCTCAATGTCACATGCGCCGCGCCTAAGGTATTCCAAGCGGGGATCAGCCCAAACGGCGCGGCGCAGAACATGCCAACCATGCCAACGAGACGATCTGCGGCAATCGAGGCAAGGCAAATGGCGCGATCGTACCCTAGGCTGATCACCCCGCCTAAACGCACTACGTCGCCGCCGATCGTGGTGGGCAAATAGTTGGATGCAAATAAACCGGTCAAAGTTAATTGAATTGTCCTTAAGAGAGGAATCGTTACGCCGCCCGAACGAAGCAAAACGTGCCAACGGAAAGAGACCAACAAGCGCGAGATTAATGCAAAGAATAACGCCAATAACAATATGGCTGGCGGAATTTGCTTTAACGAATCTGTAATCTGATTCCAACCTTCGCGTCGAATCAAAAAAATAATTAATCCTGTCGCTAAGATTGTTCCTAATGCGCGCAGAAATAAATTCTTATGTTTGGAGACCCAAGCGGTCATTTTTTCTTCTGTTTTCCCTGAATAATCTCTCTCAGCGTATACGTCGGTTTATGCTGCGCCTCATGATAGGTGCGCGCGAGCAGTTCGGCGATTAACCCCATGAGGATGGATTGAAATCCAAGAATTACAAACATCACCCCTACAAGCAATAGAGGCGACGTGGACGCAGGTACGTTAAAAAACATACGACGGAAGAAAATATACGCAAGGTCAACGATGCCTATCAACATAAGGCTCGCTCCCGCTCCGCCGAACAAACGGATGGGCTTGTGCGAATATTCGAGCAGGAATTTCACCGTAAACAAATCGAGGATGACCTTCACAGTTCGATCCAAACCATAGTTAGCCTTGCCGAACTTGCGCGGGTGATGGCTGACGGGAATCTCAGCGATGCGCGCGCCGATTGAATGCGCGAAGACGGGGATGAAGCGGTGCATTTCGCCGTATAAGCGGAATCCGCCCAGCGCTTCGCGGCGATAGGCTTTGAGCGTGCAGCCGTAATCATGAAGATGCACACCGGTCACAACGGAAATCAACCAATTAGCAATATTCGATGGAATAGTGCGAGTGAGGCGGTTATCTTTACGATCCTTGCGCCAACCGCTGACAAGATCGTAGCCTTCGTCAAGTTTTGCCAGCAAGCGGGGGATGTCGGCGGGGTCGTTTTGCAGGTCTGAATCCATCAGCACGATCGTTTCGCCCTGCGCGTGGTCAATACCCGCCGAGATGGCGGCGGTCTGCCCGAAATTGCGGCGGAAGACCAGCACACGAACATGATTCAGATTCTTCTCAGCGAGCGTCCTCAATACATCGAGACTGCTATCGCGGCTGCCATCGTCCACAAAGACGACCTCCCATTTTTGTTTGAGAGGCTTCAGCGCTTTTTCGATCGCTTCGTATAATAAGGGGAGGCTCGCCGCTTCGTTGTAAACGGGGATCACAAGGGAGAGATTCATTGTCGTTTCCTAAACAAGTACAGCACATCTTCGCATTGGGATAGATTTTCCATGTCGAACGGGACAGGTTCATAGCGCGGATCGTTTTGGAAATCGTCCAGATTTGTATTTGGATAACCTTTCCAAATAATAAAGTAATCGGCAGATTCACGCCACTGCAAATCCATTTCGTCGCTGAACAAGCCAAAGCGCAGCAATCGGTCGGGGTCGCCCGCGCGAACGTAGCCCGCTCCCGCCGTGATCTGCGGAGGGAAGTAGCGCACATCTTTTAAATAGAGAAGCATCGCAACGTGCCTGCCGCTTCCCTTCCAGTAGACCAAACTATCGGGCGGAATTGCGTCTGCGAGCGCTTTTCCTGCTTGCTCGTAGTATGTCAGGAAATTCGTGGAGCATGGCGTGGCATACGTCCCCGCGTTGGCGACGGGAGGAAGAATCACGCCGACGAGAAGAAACAGGTTAAGGGTCGCGAAAGAAGCGCTTTGTCCCATCCAGTTTTTGATGGGGGTAAATCGTTGAAAAGTCCAATAGAGAATTAAAAGAGCGATTCCAACAAGCGCGCCTGTCATCGCCGCGCCAACTCGTTTTTGAACATCGAGCGGCAAGTTGAAAATATACGTGAGGACTTCGCCCAGCGATGCGAATGTGAATTGACCCGCGTCGTTGACGCGTGGAAATTGAATCGCCGTCAGCGACCACGCGCCTATGCGTTGGAAATAATAGGAGCCCAAGCCCGCCGCGAACGTCAACAAGACAATGAGAAGAATGACGCGGCGGAATGTCGAGTCGCTGACGCCGTTGGAGAACACGATCGCGATGAATAAAAGTCCCGCCACAGAGTAAAACATTTGATACGGCGAAAAGCATTGGATGCAAAATTGATTAAAGAGCGAGCCCCATGTGTGCATGAGGAATAGCGAAAGAAAGGACGCGCCCAAGAAGACGGCGGTCTTGAATTGACTCGGACTCTTCCAGTTTGCTCTCAGAGGAAAAAGAATCAACGCACCGGCAAATCCGCATAGGATGAAGAAATGATGTTGAATGCCGATAGCGGCGGATTGGATACGGCTTAAGTTCCCAATATTAAAAGTATCGTACCCCGATAACGCGAACGAACGAAAGTTGTCGAGAAACGGCGTCAACGATTCGGGCAACCACGGCGCCCACAATTGCATAATGTTGGGCCAATAGACAATATGAAAGAAGATGAACAAAGCCACGCTTGAAGTCAGAGACCATAAGCCTGCTTTTTTTCCATACTGCCAGAAAATGTATAACACGAGCAAAGGAAGAAAAAAAACCATGTTCTGCCGCGTCATCACGATGACAACCGACAACGCTGAAGCAAGGATGATCTGCCACAATGGGCGATCTTCGCCAAGCGCGCAAACGAAAAGCCACACGAGCATACAAGCAACCAATCCTTGCGACAATGCCTGACTGTAAAATGAAACGTTGGCGTCGGACAGCGCAAAGACCCACATGGCGACAGCCGCCCAGGTTTTTCCACCCAAGCGATTTGCGAGAATCCACACGCCAGCCAACATGAAAAAACTGACGAGAAGCGCAAAATAACGGGCTTCGCGCAAACCAGCCCCAAACCAATATTGAATATATCCAGGGATCAGAAAGGCGAACGGCGCTTTGTTGGTCCAATAACCATAATCTTCAAAGGGAGAAAATTCGCCGTGGGCGAAGACAAGCCCCTTGAATAGATAGGCTCCTTCATCGCCGATCGAGAGCGCGGAATGCGCAAAATATAAAGATCGCGCTACATAGAGGAGCGCTCCCAGCGCAGCGACGATCTCAATAAACGGAAATTTCCTTTCGCGCTTCATGGCAAATTATTTGCCGTTCAAACGCGCGAGGTCGGCATCCACCATCATCGTGACCAATTCTTTGAAACTAATGGACGGCTCCCAACCTAAGATCGAACGCGCTTTGGATGGGTCGGAGATCAGCAAGTCCACTTCAGCGGGGCGATAAAAACGTTCGTCTTGCACAACATAGTCCTTATAATCTAAATCGGCGCGTTCGAACGCAATTTCGCAAAACTCGCGCACAGAGTGAGTCTCGCCTGTGCCAATGACGAAGTTATCAGGTTCGTCCAGTTGCAACATGCGCCACATGGCTTCAACGTAATCGCCGGCAAAGCCCCAATCGCGCTGAGACTCAAGGTTGCCGAGACGAAGTTCTTTCGACAATCCGAGTTTAATGCGCGCGACGCCGTCTGAGATTTTGCGGGTAACGAATTCAACGCCGCGGCGCGGACTCTCGTGATTAAATAAGATCCCCGAAACGGCAAATAGGTCATACGACTCGCGATAGTTGACCGTGATCCAATGTCCATATACTTTCGCCACGCCGTACGGGCTGCGCGGATAGAACGGAGTCGTTTCGCTTTGCGGCACCTCGAGCACCTTACCGTACATCTCGCTGGATGAGGCTTGATAGAAGCGAATTTTCGGATTAATAAAGCGAATCGCTTCCAACATGCGCGTTACGCCAAGAGCGGTGATCTCGCCCGTCAGAGCGGGTTGATTCCACGAGGTTGGCACGAACGATTGCGCCGCAAGGTTGTACACTTCAGTCGGCTTATATTCCTCGAGGAACGAGAGCAACGAGCCCTGATCGTGCAAATCGCCCTGCACGACAGTGATATCGTCTAGTAAATGATTGATCCGTTCGTAGGTCATTGTGCTGGATCGGCGCGCCACGCCAATGACGCGATATCCTTTCGACAACAATAACTCGGCAAGATACGACCCATCTTGACCCGTGATGCCTGTAATAAGAGCAGTGGGCATTACATCTCCTGTTTCAAAATTCAGTGGCTGAATTATAACCTACATTGCGCGCGTTTGATTGCGCCTGCGATCCAGCCACCACCCGCCGCCTACAATCGCTCCCCACAAACCGATGATTGCGGCAATCATTACAACGAAGGGTATCTGTCCGCCGATATGAAAGTAGCGGCTCGCGTACCATTGCGTGAAGATCAGAATAAAAACGCCCTCGCATGCAATCGTACGAGCAAACCAAACGCTTCTCGTTTCTTGTCGCCATATCCAAACATGCCCTGCAAGGAGCGCCTGCCACATAAACATAATCGTCCGATAGCGCGGGTTGTCCCACTGGTCGCCGCCGCCTCGAAGCGCGGCAAGCAGGATCCATACCCAGACGAGAAGCGCCAGCCAGAGAAAGATATTGCGGTCGCTCTCAGCGCGCTTCAAATCACGGCTGAAGTTTGAGTTCGCCGCCATAGAGAGAATCAACAACGGAAGCAATGCGTACCAACCCAACGCGCGCGCAATCGCAATGATCTTCCAAATAGGAAGCGTCGGCGCGATCAACGCGGCGGGCAACACGGGTTGTAAAATGCCATACAACGCGACGAACGGCAAACGCGCGCCTTCGGGCATTTCGTCGAATAGTTTCTGTATCCAGCCCGATTCGCGCTCGATCTGATAGGCATTCCACTTGACCGAAAGTTGGAGCCAACTGTTCAACACCGAAAGCGGCGAAGAGTCTTCAAAGACTCCTTTTCGGTTGAGCGAAGTCGAAAGCGCGAACAAACCAAGCAGAAACACAAGCCCAAAGACCAGTGCAGCTTTCCATGAAATGTTTGAATGTCTACGCAAAAGGGCTGCCCAGCCGGCAAAGACGATTAACATGAACACAGCCGCTGCCGGCGAGATTAACAGCATGCCAAACAGGCTCAGACTTAAGGCGAGGATGGTGGAGCGAGAGGGCGACGTCGCTGCATCGCTCCACGCCGCGAATCCCCAG
>BQMV01000352.1 GCA_022181005.1 Anaerolineaceae bacterium
GAAGATGCTGTGCTGACCTTCGAAGCGCATCATAATTTTTTCGATGGCGCGGTTGAGCGCCCAGTTATCGCGCCAATCCACCCAGAGACCGTGACCGCTGAGAAAAACGGGACCGCGGAACGTGCGCTTCGGAATGTAATTGCTGGCGTAGATGCGGATGATCTCTTCAGCAGTTCGCGCCGCGCCGATAAGCATGTCTTCGTGGATGATGTCGAGATTATCGTCGGTGGTGTGATACTCGTCGTAGGGAAAACGGTTGAGCGAGATGCACGGCACGTTGACTCCAGGTCCGTTGATAACGCGTTCATCGTTGGCGGGAGCGGATGCGAAATCACGCGACTCGTGAGGCGTATCCCGTAACACGTAACTCGTAACTCGATCTAAAAGATGTGTGTGTTGCCGCGTATGATGCCATGCAATTTGATTTTTATTGCCAGTCATCTCCATGAAAATTCCGCCGCGCAGATTTGGGATGAGCGACTCGTTATGCGCGAGCCACGCAATCGTGCCGATGGTCTCGGGTCCAAACCAAAAGCGGACGCTCATCGAGCCGGCGGGAAGCGGATTCTCCGCCAGTCGCCGCGCCAACTCGATCGCGCTGACCACGCCCGCGCCGTCGTCGTTGGCTTGCATGGGGTGACACGTATGCGCCTGCACAAGGAACTCGCCCGCCAAGGGATTCGCTCCACCCTGCGGATGTATAACTGCCGTAGCAACTTTGAATCCCTGCTTGGGGTCGGTGACGAATTCAGATTTGATAACCGCGTGATATTTCTTGTCCCGTGGCAAATTGTCGAAGGTATTCCTCGGCAGACAGAAGCCCCAGTCACGTTCATAGTATTTGAAAACCCACGGCACGGTATGCGGACGTTTCTCGTTGAAATACAAATGCGGCTGAAGCTCTTCAAAGGTCAACACTTTATCAACGGGCAACGAATACGAAACGATGTGAAGCGGATTGTCCTTGAAGTCCACGATGCGTTCGCTGTCTTCGGTTTCAAGATACGCCTCATGCACGACATATCGTTCAGGCACTTTCCACGTCCAGACTTGCGTCAGCGGCGCGTAGGTCTCGATGGTGTAGTTGGATGAATCTGGCATATACGAGCCGACGATCTCCAACGTCTTGTCGTGATCGTCGGAGGCGAGGGTGCGGTGCAGAGGGAAAAATTCCGCGAGGATGGATTTGAGGGAGGGGGAAGTTTTCATAAAATTTATCCACAGATTTCACCGATTACACAGATTGGTTTTAAAAATCTGTAAAATCTGCGTCATCTGCGGATTATTCATCTTTCTTTATGTAATACAACAAAAACGGATCTCGCCTCATCTCGCGCGCCGTGAACGCATAGACTTCATTCGCCCTCATCAACTTCACATCCGCCTCGCCGATTCTTGCAGACCGAATCACGCCAGCCTCTTCCATCAACGCGCCCATCGGGTAAACCTCCGTCACAACGCCTTTATCAATATCACGCACAAGCATCTCGAACGTATCGGCATACGTGACTCCATTCTCATCCGTCACCTAGCCCGTGAACTGTTTCAGGAAACGATAATCCACGCCCTCCATTTGCTCGATGTGATGAAAGAACGTCATGCTGTTCGTGTACGACAGTCCGATCACCATGATCTTCGCATCGAGATCGCGCAGCTTCCCAAACACCGAACCCCGTTCATACGCGCTCTTGTATCGCAAACTGCCCAGCGCCTCGGCGTGCTTGCCCAAAATCGCAAACGAATAAAACGGATGAAACACCCGCTTCGCGCGCGGGTCGAGCCGCACCAGCTCCGTCAGCACGCCCATCTTCGACGGCGTCGTCCGCACATCCCACGCCGCGCCTTTGTTGAAATCAAAATTGAACGTCGGCATGATCAGCGTCCCATCCGCGCCAAGCGCCGCCTCCAACGCACGGATCACCGTCTGCGGTCCGCCGTCCACCTCGCCAAACGACTTATACGAACTATGCACCAGCAGCGTATCCCCCTCCTCCACGCCCAACGAGCGAAACCCCTCAACAAGTTTTTCAAACGTCAACATATTCACCTCATATCGTTGCGAGCGAAGCGAAGCAATCTCCTCAATTCAAGGATAAATTCCAACTCTTCAACTTTTATCCACGCTGACGCACGCTTCGCTCCCAGCCGATAACTGATTCGCTTCGATTTAGCATGTCGTTGCGAGGAGGGCTTCAGCCCGACGAAGCAATCTCCAACACGATGAGCCTCCGCCAACATTGACGGAGATTGCTTCGGTCGCTATCGCTCCCTCGCAATGACATTATAGACCTCAAGTAGTTTACCAAAATTCTTCCTCCAATCCGCCCGCTCCTCCGCCGTCTTCCGCGCTAATTCTCCAATCCTCCTAAATTCTCTCTTGCTCTTTATCGCAAACAAAATCTTCTCCGCCAAATCCTCCACATCCCCATCACGGAACAACCAGCCATTGACTCCATCCTGAATCCATTCCTTATTCCCTGCAATATCCGACACCAAACACGGAAGCCCGCTCGCCATCGCCTCTATCAGCGTTACCGACGAGCCGTCCACATGCGACGGTGAAACATAAACATCCGCCATGTGATACCAGCGCGGCAGATCACGTTGACCCACCTGTCCTCCAAAATGGACTCGATCCATCACGCCGCCATTCATCAATATCTTGCGAATGCCCGCTCCCTGCGACCCGCCCCCCAGCAGAATCAAATTCACATCAGGCTTCACGCTCGCCACTTTGACAAACGCCTTCGCCAAAACATCCACGCCGTAAATTGATTCCCAAGTTCTGCTACAAAAAAGAGTAATCCCTTTCGACTGTTTACTGCTTACTGATAACTTTTTTTTACCACTGGCTACTTTCCGCTTTCTACTTTCCACGTTGCGCGGAACAAAATGCTCAATATCCGTTCCCCATGGAAAAATAACCGTTCTTTCTGGATTCATTCCAAAAGAAATAGCCTTATCTCTCGAAACCTTCGCATCGCTTGTAAAGAACGCACTCCGCCGTAACGTGTAACTCGTAACCCAACGTAACCACGCGCTCTTATCCGCATCCATGACCAAATCATATCCCCACGACATCGCCAACAAGTGACGGAATCCGCTCAACGCCACCAGGAACGCGCAATTTTGAATCGGACCCGCATGGATCAGATCAGGTTGAATTTCTTTGATGACGCGTCGAAGGTCAAAGGTCAACCGCGGCACATCCCGCCAGCGGAATTCCCTCCGCCCGCCCGCCCACAAAATCTGCTGTACGTTCGCAGGGACAGGACGATCCTCCGTTTGCCGAGTCGTCGCTTCCAATTGCAAAAAGAAGATTTCATGTTTCGTCTTTGCCAGCGAAGACAGAAACCGATAATCGTGAGGAGTGTAGTTTTTACTGAAATAAATGACTTTCAAAGTTTCACGTTCCAAGTATCACGTTTCAAGTATCACGTTTCAAGTTTTCGAGGTCGCTGAGGGTTTCGCGGGACGATGTGGATTTTTTAGAACAGCCTTTTTCAATCCACCGATGATGGCTTGAGTCTTTTTCGCCTGATCGTAACAAGATTGAAAAACTTCTTGATTAATGTGTTTGACATCCAGAGTCGCATAACACAGGGACTGAACTTCCACGGCAGAACGCCGCGCCATGCCCAAAAAGCGCGCAAATTCGACAGAGGATTCATTATCGAACCCTTCAGCAATATTTGTCATTGAGGATAACGCCGCCTCCTGAAATTGCCCTCTCATCCCAAAGTCTCTTGCAAAAATTCCATCTGATGTGACTTTGTAAGCCATCTACATTAACTTCCGCGCCTCCTGCCACGCAATTAAGTCTTCAAACCTTGTCACCGTTGCCACTTCAGCCTCCTTTGAATGAAACCTTGAATATCAACCACGTCAACATGAAACTTGGAACATGAAACGTGAAACTCTATTCTCCGAGGTCCGTCCATCTCAATTCCTGCCCATACTTGAAATCATGCAACGCCTTCGTTCCAATGACATTCTGAATCTGGTCAGGCTTAATCGCTCCAATCGTCGCGGGGCGCAACACATCAATCATCTCGCGTGTAAACACCTCGCCCGCCTTGATCTCCCGCGCCGCCCGCAGACAGCGACGCTGCACAACGGCGGTATCAATCTCGTTGTCGGCAATAAACTTATCCGCAGAGCCAAGCGAACGTTCGAGCAGACGTGTCTCTTCGACCATACGCGCCCACTTGGCAGGGTCCATCGCAAACTTGTGGTCGGGACCTTCGCGGTCGTTGCTGTCAGTGAAGTGACGCTCGATGACGCGCGCGCCAAGCGTCACTGCGCCGAGAACGGGAGCGACCGCGTGCGTGTGGTCGGAGAGTCCCAGAATCACATCAGGGAACATCGTCGCGTACGTTTTCAACACGTTCAAATGTAAATGGTCGTAGTTGTTCGGGGACGCGGTGTAGTTGGTGTTACATTGCATCAGGACGAGTTGTTTGTTGATCTTCAGAATCGCATGGACAGCCTTCTGCACTTCGCCAATCGTGGATGCGCCCGTCGCGATAAAGAACGGCTTGCCCTTGCTTGCCATGCGCTCCAACGCTTCGATCCAATCAATCTCGCCCGAGCCAGCCTTGTAGACGGGCACATATTGGTCGAGGAAATCAATCGCAGCGAAATCATACGGCGACGAGAAATAATCAATGCCCACCTCCTGACATTCCTCCATTAACGTCATCGTCCACTCGAAGGGAATGGACGCGGCGCGATAGACCTCGGTCACCGATTTCTTCCACGCCGCCTGATGACTGACCTGCGCGTTCATGTGCGAGAAGCCGTAATCCGACACGATCTTCGGCGCATCGAAGTTCTGGAACTTGGCGGCATCCGCCCCCGCCTCTTTCGCCAAACGGATCAGCAGTTTCGCCCGCTCCAAATCGCCATCGTGGTTCGCGGCGATGTCGGCAATGAAGTAAGTCGGGTGGTTCAATCCAATCGTGCGATTTCCAAATTTGATTTCCATGCGTTCCTCCGAAACGGGTTTAATGTGATTGTATCGAATTTATGGCTGGCGGTATAATGAAGCCGAGGTGTAATATGGTTACTGTGCAGTTCAAATCCAAGATCAAGAACGGCGTCATCGAGATTCCCAGAAAATATAAAGGGAAACTCCGTGATAACGTCCGCGTCACCTTGAAGGCTGAGACTCCCAAAGGCAAGTCAAAGAACTATCTGGATACTTTGCTCGCCCATCCCGTCAAAGTGAAGAAGTTCAGCCCTCTGACGCGGGACCAGATTTATGCCAGATAAGCCTGTCGCTTTTATAGACACAAATATCTGGCTGTATGCCTTGCTGGACACAGGCGAGGCGGAAAAGTCATCCCGCGCCAAAGAAGTCATCACACAAACAGAACCCATCTTAAGTGGACAAATCATCAACGAACTCTGCGTAAACCTCATCAAAAAGGCTGACTTCACCGAGGAACAAATCTCACAACTCATCGAAGCGCTGTACGAAAAGTATCCCATCATCGAAATGGACGAGAGCATACTTCTGGACGCATCCCAATTACGGCAGGAGTATGCTCTTTCGTTTTGGGACAGCATGGTCGTTGCCTGCGCGTTAGCCGCCGATGCCGAAACCCTCTACTCCGAAGATATGCAGAACGGACTGGTTATTCGTGAGGCTTTGGTAATCAAGAACCCGTTGGTATAGCAGTTCGCTGTTGACAGTTATCAGCAATGAAATAGGTCGGGTGGTTCAATCCAATCGTGCGATTTCCAAATTTGATTTCCATGTGTTTCTCCAATGAAAAATTACCGAAATTGAATCGAAGTAGCAAGATGTATTAACTCATCAAGTTTTCTCTGAGTTTCTCTATCTATTGTTTTCATGTTTATCATTTCAACAAATGCTATAAGTTTAGCATCGAATGCTTTTTGGTCTGCATCACTGCATTTGGTTGGAAACATATCTGGGCCCAACCCAAGCAAAGGATACAGGTCGTTTTTAACTTGAATAGAAAGCTTTTCTGAAAGAAACAGCGCTTCAAAAACAAAGCCGTTGATGGTTGGATTATTGGGTAAGTTAACTTCAATTCTAAAAATTGGTTTTGTATAGAATCCAGGAGCGTTATTGCAGATATATTTAGCGTTTGGAAATTGAATCATCCACGCAACACCAGCCGTTACTTCTTGACAAATGGGAAACAAATCATTCCAGATTGAATCGCAGGCTTTTTTCTTAAACTGAAGACCAACATCCCCATAACCCGCAAAATCAGTTGACATTCCGCCCCGTCCTTCGGAGAAGTCTTTGCTTCTCCCTCCAGCAACAAGGGGTTCTGTCTCTGCTATCGTTTTTCCGCCATAATAATAGTCATAGGCGTATCCTGAATAACCACCCGTTCTTAAAACTGCTTCAATTTCCTTCCAAGTTGTTGGGTACTCGAATTCGATATTAAGTACGTTGTCAACACATTTTGTAAAAGCATCTTCCGACAAACAATCAAGTTTTCCCTTAGAAATGAGTTCTGATTGTCTGAGTGTTGGCTGAGGAGTCAATGTTAATCTTGCAGTAAAAGCTACTGCTGGAGATTGAGTTGAAGTATCTGAAATATTAGCAGGTATTATTATCGTTGGTGGCTCAAAAGTAGTTGCCTGACACTCAACCAATAAGACTATTATCAGAATGAACGGGGTAGTGAATTTAACTTTCATTGCATTAACTCCTCATTACATTCAATTTTATCTCTAAATGCGTATTCTGGAACGCATCTTCGTGCTTCAAGCCATAGCCAAACAACTCCGAAGGAGTGGAATGATTATAGATTCGGATTCGATGATTTACCAACCCCGAAGGGGTGTCATTGGTTTGACACAAATCATGCCATCCTTTCATGATTGGGAAACGCGCGTGCCAAAGATCTAGCATCATTTCACAAAGAATTCTTCGAGTTTGAGCAGGTTTTTCATGCGTCTTCTTGTGGGGCGAAATTAATTTTGCCGTACTGTTGATAACCCCTGATTCTCTGTGGATAACCCTGTTGGAACTGTGTATAGAACCCGTCCAAGCCAGTGGAGAACGAGGGGATTTCGCGCCCCAAATCTGTGGACAACTTGTGGACAGATAGCCATAAATTGTGGGAACGTTTGGCGGTCAAACCCGACCTTTCGACTGATTGCGGCTCGATGAGGCTTTCTCTCAGCCCGAACTTTCGCGCCACCTCGACCCCGAACTGATACTTGTTCATCGCCTGCGCGCCGACGACGTGATACAAGCCGTGCAGATCTTTTTCGAGCATGGCGATGAGCGTCTGCGCCAGATGATTGACCCACATCGGGCAGAAGATGACATCCGTAAATCCGTTGACGTTTTTGCCCTCGCTCAAATTGTTGATGAAGAATTCGGGGAGGCTTCTTTTTGCGCCCAATGACCAACCGAAGAAATTAACTCGGGCAATAATTGCCTGCGGGTTAACTTGTTGCACGGCGCGTTCACCATCGAGTTTTGTCTGCGAGTAAACGCCTGGCGGGTTTGGTTCATCTTCCTCTGTGTACACTCCCTCTTTCGTGCCGTCAAAAACCGAGTCGGTCGAAAGATGGACGAAGGGAATATTTCGTTCGGCGCAAGCCGCGGCTAAATCCCTCGGAAGTTCTGTATTCAGAAGCCTCGCCTGCTCTGGATCTTCTTCACACATTTCAAGATTCGCCAACGCCGCGCAGTTGACGAGCCATTCGGGTCTCGTCGAATCGAGGATGGATTTGACACTGCCCGACCTGAGCAGATTCGCATGAAGCGCCCGAAACGGAGCGGACTTCAATTTGCCCCTGTCCACGCCAATCACATCATGCTCACGCTTGGCTTCAAGTGCGAGGTTGATTCCGAGTAGCCCGCTGGCGCCAGTGATTAGGAGTCTCATGTTTCAAGTTCCACGTTTCAAGTATCAGGTTCCAAGTTCCAAGTCGTTCATGTCACCCTGAGGGAGCGCTAGCGACGGAAGGGTCTCTTATGTCGTCATGGAGATGCTTCGCGGAGTTTATCCTGAGCGAAGCCGAAGGGCTCAGCATGACATTATCCTTCTAACTTCCCTTGCCTGAAAAGTTCCTCAAACGGCGCGACGAATTTCTTGATTCCCTCAATATCGAGCCATTCAGAGTTATTGTCGCTGGTGTAGGTGAATCCATCGGGGAGAGGTTTGCCCGCGTATTGCTGACTGCGATTCCAAAGCGTCTCGGGCGGGCGGATGATATACATATCTTCGCGTTCGACCGCGTTGCGCGCCTCGTCTTCGGAGAGCAGGTCTTCGTGCAGTTTCTCGCCGGGACGAATGCCGATGATGTTGATCTGCGCTTCGGCTGCAATGGCGCGCGCCAAGTCTGTGACTTTGGTGCTGGGAATCTTCGGAATAAAAACTTCGCCGCCTTCCATCTCCTCGATGCACTTGATCACAAAACGCGCGCCCTGTTCGAGCGAGAGCCAGAAGCGCGTCATGCGTTCGTCGGTGATGGTGATGCTGCCAGACTGCCTTTGCTTTAAGAACAGCGGTACGACGGAGCCGCGCGAACCGACCACGTTGCCATAACGGACACAGGCATAGCGTGTGGAGGATCCGGCCGCGTAGTTGTTCGACTGGATGACAAGTTTCTCCGCGACGAGTTTGGTTCCGCCGTAGAGATTCGCCGGGCTGACGGCTTTGTCCGTGCTAAGCGCGAGGACCTTTTTCACACCCGCATCAAGCGCGGCTTCGAGAACATTGCTGGTGCCGATGATGTTGGTCTTGACTGCTTCCATCGGATTGTACTCACAGGCAGGGACCTGCTTCAACGCCGCGGCATGGACGACCACATCCACGCCATGCATCGCGCGGACGAGTCGTTCGCGGTCGCGGATGTCGCCGATAAAATAACGCAGTGACGGATGGTTGAATCCGCCCACCCGCATTTCGTGTTGTTTCAACTCGTCGCGGCTGAAGATGATGATCTTCTTCGGCTGTTTTTCCTTCAGTAGGATTTCGGTGAACTTCTTGCCGAAGGACCCCGTGCCGCCGGTGATGAGGATGACTTGATTTTTCCAGTCCATGATTTCTCCTGTATGCCGTTGCGAATCTTCGAGAAGCAATCTCTTGTCGTCAAATGACAGGTTGTTTCGAGGAGATTGCCTCGGGCTTCGCCCTCGCAACGACATGAATTATTTTATCGCTTCAAACAAACCAGAATCTTTTGCGATGAAGATCTTGCCTTTTTCTTTCAACTCGTTTCCCAACTCATTTTGTAGTTTCGCAAATTCATCTTCCGAAAGTTCGCCAGCCCGAACACCTGAACGAAAGTAAGCGACCAGCGGCTCCAGTTCAGTCACATGCAGACTGTCTTCATAGCGCAACACTTGCACGTTCGGGAAAAACGATTTCAGTTGATCCAATCCATTTTCGAGAGTGAAGAGGTTGGCAAACGAATCCCAAACTTTGCTTTTATTGATTTTCTGAAACCAGTTTGTGATTTCCTTCAAATGATTCTCGCCGACGGTTGTCGCAAACAAATGACCGCCCGTCTTCAAGACTCGTCTGATTTCACCAATCGCCCTCGCTCTATCAGGGACATGATACAGCATGTGATTGGCGATGACTGCGTCGAAGGTTTCGTCCGCGAAGGGAATCTCCTGCGCATCGATCTCTTTGAAGTTGTGCGCTCTCCCAGTGACGACCAAATTCCGCCAAGCCGAATCAAGCATCCCTGCGGAAAGATCCGAGAGGGTGATGTCCCACGTGGAGGGGATGCGGTGACTGTTATCTTTCCACAAATAGCCAGTTCCGCTTCCCAACTCCAATATCTTTGCGTTTGCTGGAAGATTCAGCAAATGGTCAAAGACCCAATTCATCCAGCCGTATTGATTCGTGCTGAAGCGTTGGTGGAGTTCCATCCGCGCGTTAAGATTCGACGAGTCTTTATATTGACCGGTCTTGAGATAATTCTGATCGGTGAACTTGGACATGGTTTTTAATCTCTATTTCTTAATAACAATCAACGGATACTGCCCATTCTCACCAAAGAATTTTGGATGCTTCTCTTCCATTTTATACAGCCATCGCAAAACTGCTTGACCGCCAATTCCTTCGTGAATAAGCGTTCGCATGGTCAGCGTGCTCGCTGAACGCCACACGTTAATTTCAAACGGTATCTCTTTGCCGATTTCATTGCGCAGCCAACGCGCGTTGGTCTTTTTGACATATGTGGCTTTTTTATCGTGCGCTTGTGCGCGCAAAGGCTTGCCGCGCAAAAAACGTCGCAAGCGATGCGAGAAGATAATTAGTTTATCCAACCAACCCATCAGCGCGGGGTTCGTCCAGCCGTTGACGATAGCGGCGCTTTTGCCAACCGCCAGCACGCGGAATAATTCGAGATAGGCGCGTTTATGCTCAGTCGTGGGCAGGTGATGAATGGTGTGCATCGAGACGATGCCATCGAACGCATTGGATTTGAAGGGCAGGTTGGCAATATCGCCAACGACAAAGAGTCCATGATCGCCGATTCTTTTACGCGCTTCGCGCAGGGCTTGAATAGAAATATCAAAACAAACTCTTTTTTCATAGCCTTGTGAATACGTTAAGTATTCGTCATACTGCACGGGACCCGAACCCGCATCCAACATAAAACGACCGGCTGGCGCAATTCCGCGCTTGACGCGCATGCGCGTATCATGCACATACGCTTTCACGACTGGGCGCAAATCATCGTAGCGGGCGTTTTGATATAAGCCGTCCGCTTCCTGTTGCCAGCCGATTTCATCATAAAACTCACGGACTTTTTGTTTTGTATCGTTTGTCATATTATTTCCAGGTAAATTTCTCGCCGACTAAAAGCCCAAACGTAGCTTTGAATTGACTCATGCCTTCTTCGCTAAACACTCGCTCCAAATTC
Organism: Anaerolineaceae bacterium; assembly: GCA_022181005.1. Classification (GTDB taxonomy): domain Bacteria; phylum Chloroflexota; class Anaerolineae; order Anaerolineales; family Villigracilaceae; genus Defluviilinea. The sequence continues at coordinate 10,882 of BQMV01000352.1, forward strand.
CAAACTTCCAAATCGTCCCAGAAGTTCATCAACCTCCACGGAAATGGTTGTGGGTATTCGAAAAAGAAGCGATAGGCATAATTCCAGGCGAATTCGGTTTGTTTTTCACTTAATTTATGAGCGGGAATATCACTCAAAACTTTTTCAAGCGTTGCGTAATATTCATCCCAAGTGTTTGGGTCAATTGTAATGCCGCGCCCGCGATAGTGCGTCTGTCCGCAAGAGATGACGGGCCTGCCATTCATGGCGGTTTCCAAACCAACCGTAGTGGTGTAAGCCAAACCAACATCCGCAATTTCAATTAAATCATACGTGTTGATATTATCCAACGCGCCGATGACGTGAATATGATTGGGCAATTCAGGCAATGCTTCTTTGACCACCGTGCCCATAGATTTGGCTTGCGGAACTAATTTCTCGCCAGGATGAACGCGAATGACGAGTTGCACGTCATTTCGTTTGGCAAAGTATTGTACAGTTTTGGTAATCCATTCGGTCATGGATTCGGCAAAGATATCGCGCCCTAACGTAAGGCTATCGCCGAGCACATTGGCGGCGAGCATCACTACGGGACGAGAATCTAAATTCAACAGCTTGCGCGTTTCATCCGCGCCTTGCGATGAAACATATTGCCACAAGCGTTTTGATTTTCCCCACACTCGGGCGCCGCGTCGCGCATTTTCCAAATCCGCAACTTTTTCAAACATCTCATCAGTCATAGGTAAATGACATCTGGCTTCCACAAGGAAATCGGCATCTTGTTGCATGATGGATGAATTTTGCGCCAACCAAATTTGTTCGCGTTGGTCATTGAATTCGTAAGTGACTGCGTCAATATTCAAATAACGCGCCACGCGAAACACAATTCCCATTTCTAAAATTAAGCCATTGGGAATCAAAACAACGTCAGGCTTGTTTGTTTGTAAATATTCGTAAATTGTTTGAGCGGCAAATGTATTTCGTTTGATGCGTAAATCATACAAGGCTTTGTCGTTCGGGTCAGCCATGTTGATTTCCTCGCGCATGAGCGTGTATTGACAATCCCAGAGGGAAATTTCGTTTATGTCGTTTTGAATTTCAGTTGGCAGGTTCAAGGTCGCAGGTTGAAGGCGTCGCTCTGAGCCTGTCGAAGGATCAAGTAATGAGATGTGTTTGATTAATGGAGATAATGAAGACAAAGCGTCTTTGGTATGCAACACACGCTGACGTTGGGTGAATTTATCTTTCTCTTTATGCCATTCGGAGTAGGGCAAGGTTAATAAAGTCACATCATGCCCCAAGCCTGCCAATACCAAACCAAGATATGCGGATTGTTCAATCCAATAATGCAACGTGGAAAAAAATAAAACTTTTTTTGGATTATTACCCTTGCGTAAATATTTTTTCGTCACTTCAACAGCAGAAGGCAATGATTTACTCAAACGGCTCAAATTATAGTGATCGCGGCGCGTTTGATTCTTCGAGCGCAATGCCCAATCTATATCGGCAATCAATGGTATGTTGCGTAAAAAATTTTTCATATTGGTTATTAGGAATTAGGGATTAGGCGCTAGGAACTCCTAGTCACTAATCCCTAATCACCTAGTCACTTATCTTCTCAATCTTCCAATTCAATCTCGGTCGCACAGGTCCCACACGCGGCTCACCCCATTGCGTGCCGGGCGCGCCAGAAATATCCACGCTAAACGCCAACGCATTTTCATCCATAAAATATCGCTTCACGCCAAACGAGCTGGCATTCACGCCCACCATGTAACGCCCTTCGTTGAAAATATCGGCAGGGATTTCAGCGCGGCTGACATAACGCCCCGCACTGCGCGTGTCAAATTTTTCATACAAACTCGCATCGTCCGTATCAAATGACGTAAAAATATATTCGCCGCGCATCGTGCTGATATACAAACCAACTCTCAAGCCTGTGATGGATGTATTTAATTGATATTCAAACTCAAGCGTGACTGGCTCAGTGGAGCGAATCGTATCCACAATTTTTCCGCTTCTTTCTTTGACCTTCAAACTGATGGGTGTAAACTCACCTTTTATCTGGCTGATAGATTCGGCATCCCAAATTTTTTCACCCGCTTGAGATTGTCCCGATGATAAATAATAATCCACCGCTTCTTGCGTGGGCGCGCGCATAATCATTTGACCCTTTTGCAAAACAATCGCTTCTTGCGTCAAACGTAAAATCGCAGACATGTTATGGCTGACGAATAAAACCGTGCGACCTTGTTGCGCCACATCATTCATCTTGCCCAAACATTTTTTTTGAAATTCAGCGTCACCCACTGCCAGCACTTCATCTACCACTAAAATTTCAGGTTCGAGATGTGCGGCAACCGCAAAAGCCAAACGCAAATACATACCTGATGAATATCTTTTAACAGGCGTATCAATAAATTGCCCCACTTCCGAGAAATCTACAATCTCGTCAAACTTAGAATCAATTTCAGCGCGCCGCATTCCAAGAATTGCGCCGTTCATAAAAATATTCTCCCTGCCAGAAAGTTCGGGGTGAAAACCTGTGCCTACTTCCAGCAATGAGCCGACTCTTCCTCTTACAGTGACTGTTCCAGTGGTTGGTTCAGTCACTCGTGAAAGAATTTTTAGCAAGGTACTTTTGCCCGCGCCGTTTTTCCCGACGATGCCCAGCACTTTGCCTTCTTCCAAATCAAACGAGACATCTTTCAACGCCCAGACATAATTTTGATTGAGGCGGTGATCGGATTTGCCGATGATGGCTTTGGCGATGCGGACGGGCGCAGTGACTGTATCCACGATCACATCCCGCAACATGTTATAACGGAACTTCGTCTCCGCCGCGCCGATTTTATATTGCTTGCCGATGTTTTTTACGCTGATTGCTGTTGTCATAGTTTATGCTTGAAAATTGCAGGTTGAAGGTTGAAAGTTAAAACCTGCAACCTCGAACCTGCAACTTGTCACCTTATATCGTATCCGCAAACGTCTTTTCCATGCTTCTAAAATAGAACAAGCCTGAAATAAATATCAAAATTGAAATGGCAACCGAAACCCAAAGCGTAAGATCAGGTCCGTTGCCTGTGCCGAGCAATGCCCAGCGGAATCCATTCACTACGCCTGCCATGGGATTCAATGAATATAAAATTTGCCACTTGGCAGAAATCACAGAGGCGGAATAAGCTACGGGCGTGGCAAACAGCCAAAACTGAGTCAGAAACGGGAGGGCTTGGTTTACGTCACGATACTGCACGTTAATCGCCGAAAGCCACAGGGCAACGCCGAGAGCGGTAATAATTGCCAGCAAAAGAAAAAGCGGCAGAGTCCAGACCAAATTCCAGGCGGGGACGAAGCGGTAATAAATCATCAGCAAAACGAGAATGACAAAGGCGATGACAAAATCCACGAGACCTGCGAAGACGGAAGACATCGGCAGAATGAGGCGTGGAAAATAAATTTTCGTGACCATGTTGTTATGCGCCACGAGCGAACGGCTACCTTGATTTAATGCGGTGACGAATAACCCCCAGGGCAATAATGCCGTGAACGAAAAGATCGGGTAAGGGATGTTATCGGTTGGGAGTTTGGCGACTTTATCAAAAAGAAAAGTGAATACGAGCATGGTCATCACGGGCTGAATGACCGCCCACGCCATGCCCAACAAGGTTTGTTTGTATTTCACTTTGATATCACGCCAGACCATGAAGAAAATGAGTTCACGATAGACCCACAGGTCTCTTAAATTTAAGGAAGATAAACCTTTGCTGGGTTTGATATAAACGGTGGCGGGTTCGGACATAAGATAATTAGAGAACAGATGATTAGATAAACAGTAAACTGTTCTCTAGTCTCTATTCTCTACTCTCTTTCTATTTTCTTTAAACCAAGTAATCGTCTTCTGCAAACCTTCTTCAAACGAAACTTGAGCCGACCAATTAAATAATTCTTTGGCGCGACTCACATCGAGTCCGCGGCGGGGCTGACCATTTGGCTTATCTATCTGCCAGGTCAGTTGACCTTTGAAGCCTGTTAACTTAACAATCAATTCTGTTAAATCTTTGATGGAGATTTCATAGCCTGAGCCTAAGTTGACTGGTAAATCGCCATTATATTTTTCAGCGCCTGTGATGATTCCTTCGGCGGCGTCTTCCACATATAAAAATTCTCGCGTGGGCGAACCATCGCCCCAAACAGGCAATTCTTTGTCGCCGCGTTCTGTGGCTTCAATGGCTTTGCGGATCAATGCGGGAATGACATGCGAAGTTTGTAAATTAAAGTTATCGCGTGGTCCATATAAATTGACCGGCAAAAGATAAATGGCGTTAAATCCATATTGTTGACGATAGGTTTGGGCTTGCACGAGCATCATCTTTTTGGCGAGTCCATAAGGCGCGTTGGTCTCTTCGGGATAGCCGTTCCAAATATCATCTTCTTTGAATGGCACGGGCGTGAATTTTGGATAGGCGCAGACCGTTCCAGTGGCGACGAATTTTCCAACGCCTCTTTTATAAGCATGGTGCATCAACTCCACGCCCATAATCATATTGTCATAAAAAAATTCGGCGGGGTGTTCGCGGTTCGCGCCAATGCCGCCGACATTCGCGGCGAGGTGAATCACGACCACGTTTTTCGGGTCAACATTTTTCAAAGCGTCATTGTATAAATTTTCAATCGCTTCACGTTGCGTCAAGTCGTAGTCTTTTTTGCGGGGGATAAAAATATCCGTCGCGCCGCGTTCTTTTAATTTCTCAACTACAAACGAGCCGAGGAAGCCGCCGCCGCCTGTGACGATGACTTTTTTGTTTTGCCAATAGGTTGAAGGTTGAAGATTTGAAGGTTGAAGGTCAGACATCGTATGTTACTCCCTCTTCTTTCACTCGGCGCGAATTCGGTTGAGATTCCAAGTATTGAATAAACTTAGCAAGTTGTTTACTACATATCTCCGCCATTGAAACAAGGCTATTAAAATCCTCGCCAGAAATATATCTCTGATCTTTGGCAATATAAAGTTGCGCGCGCACTTCGCCAGCCGATCCTTTTGCCCGCCCCAAATATTGGATGAACATGGATTGTGTTTGACTCTCAAAGCCTTCTGCAATATTCGACATGATCGAGACTGCCGCTCGTCGCATTTGGTCACGCAAACCAAAATCGCGGGCAAACGCGCCATCGGTGGAATATTTGTAAATTAAATTGGTCAGTTCTTTGGATCTCTGCCAAACTTCCAATTCTTCAAACCTTTTTGCCGTTGTCATTTCTTTCAACCTTCAACTTTAAACCTTTGACTTGAAACTCACTGCACAATAAACTGCGCGTTGCGATAGCGTGTGTCGGTCGGGTTTTGGATCAAACCCGTTTTCAACGCGAACAACAATTCACGGATGCCGTCGTCAACGTCGAGGGTGGTATTGAAGCCGAGGACGCTTTTGATCTTGGCAAACGAGACGGTGATGTCGCGCATGTCGCCGCCGAAGGTGAGGTCTTTGTATTCCACTTCCACTTCGGGCATGCGCTTGCGGACCAACGCGACGATGTCGTCTTTCGAGTAGTTGCCATTGTCGGTGCCGAGATTGAAAATCTGCCCGCGAATTTTCGACTGCTCTGCTTCGAGTCCCATGATGAC
>BQMV01000353.1 GCA_022181005.1 Anaerolineaceae bacterium
GGGTCTTTGGCAAGTGAAATCAGTTCGTTCATCGAAGTAAAAACTTCTTTGAGAGCATAACTTTTACGCGCCGCCCAATCGTTATCTGTGCCGATGTGTTGACCAACATTAATTGGTTCATCTACACCAAGTTTGGGGCTGTAACTTTCAGGGCGAAAATCGTCTTTCTTGCGCGTCAAGTTTATATTCACCCATGAGTATTTTGGATATTTCTTTTGGTCATCTTGTAAAAATCGAAATGGGATTGGATACATGCGTATCCATTTTTCGCCGTTCAACAATCCTGCTGTGCAGACCAATTCCGTGTAACTGCGCGACGGCAGAGGATACGTTTTTACAGTAATCAATACTCTGGCGTTCGGAAGTTCGTCGGGAAGATAAGTCATTTGTTCCCCCTTGTGGGTTTATAGGTGGATAACGGCTCGCTTGAAAGATTTATGCTCTTGCAAATGCTCGATCAACGTATGACGATGGCAGAAGTGATGGTCTGCTTCAAAGCAAACTAAGGCGATACGCTCGTTTTTGTTAGTCAGGTCAATCAGTTGCTTGATTTCAGTTTCCTGCTTCGGCAAAAGTTTGTTTTCGTATGCCTTGAATAAAGCTTTGTGGGAAACAGATTCGCCAAGTCCCTTGCGCATGGGGGATGGAATCCCAAGTTCGGGGATGTGGATATATCTCATCCCTGCGTTTTCGATGTATTGCTTGAAACTCTTCTTGGAAAATCCATATTTCATGGACTGCGGGTTGTTGCGAACATCCACGACGGTGGTTATGCCATTGACGATAAGTTTGTTTAGGAATGCGTCAATGGTCAAGCCTTCGTAGCCAATGGAAAAAACGGCGGGTTTGGTATCTGGAGTAAAAGCAAATTGTCGCTGTTTCAATTCTTCGGCGGTAAAGTGTTTGTCGGCAATTTTGCTTCGCAACGTGTATTGCGGAAATTCTCGATAAGTCTTTTTGACGAGAGCGTCTCCGCGCAAGTTGCCGATATTCGATTTGAATCTCAATAAAGCCGCTTTATCGGTCTGTGTAAGTTCTTTCAAATAAGAATGTTTTGTGCTTAACTGGAAATCGTCAACGTGTTTTAGTAACCCCGAAGAAACCAGTATTCGCTTGTCGTAATACGACATGTTACTGAAAGGTCCAAATTTATGAGGGAAAAAGTCGTAGTGATTCTTGCCTGTCTGCTGGCAGAAATTAAATAGAAGTTTCTCGCAGTCCGTGCTTTGCAGACTGCCGCCAAAAACTTCGATCAAGGCGAGGAGGATTTTTCTTCGGTAGTACATGGTGTCCGCTTTGATTATAGCGGACATTGTCTTGCATTGCATGACAATTTGTCAACTCCAAACGTGAGAGGGAAGGCATCGTGTTCGCTGGGGAAGAGGGGGGAGGGGACCTTTCCCCGATTGTGGTGATTGTTCGGCATGTTGAATGACCTCACCCTGATTGGCTTGAGTAATCGGCATGTCCGTTTGCCCCTCTCCAAATGGAGAGGGCATGGGCTTGACTTCTTTTCTGCGCCAATGGCAATGTTGGGTTTTCAAGTCAATGTTTCGCTTGATGAGCAAACGGCTTCTCCCCCTTGGGGGAGACGGGAGAGGGGTTTGGGGCTTGACCTTTCCCCGATTGTGGTGACTGTTCGGCGTATTGAGTTGCCCCTTTCCTGAAGGAAAGGGCATGGGCGTGACTTCTATCTTGTCCGCTGGCGCGGACATCCGCAAGGCAAGTCATATTTGCTTGGGCGGGTTTGGCGTCTCCCCTCCAGGGGAGACGGGAGAGGGGTTTGTTCTTTGTTTTGCATTAGAATCACTCCATGCCAATCAAGAACATTGTCACTGGTCAACGCGTCACCAAAGAAAAACTTCAACGCGCCAAAGAACTCCGCCGCGAGATGACTCCCGCCGAGAAGATTTTGTGGGAGGAATTGCGGGCGAATAAGCTGGGAGTCCACTTTCGGAGGCAGCAAGTTATTCAGGGATTCATCGTTGACTTTTATTGCCATAAGGCGAAGTTGGTTGTTGAGGTGGATGGAGATGTCCACGATTTGCAGAAGGACGAAGATGAAAGACGAGAAAAGGTTTTACGCGAGATGGGGCTGAGGGTTGTCAGATTTCGGAATGATGATGTGATGAGGAGTTTGTCCACGGTGGTGAACAAAATAAAAGCAACGATTTCGTCGGAGAGTTAATCCATGCCACGGAAATCCAAAAGAAGCCTGCAAGATGTAGTTGGAAAAGAAACCTACGATGTATGGGTGGACATGCTCCGCGAACTTGTACCCAACGGGCGGACACATCGTCTTTCGGTTGTTGTCGCGGGGATGCTGGAATACGCCGTGGACAAATCCATGCAGATAAAACACAGGAACGAAGAGGAACATTCTGTTGCCATGTCTTTGATTGACGCAACTGATACAAGCGACCCCGATTCCATCAAGAAATTAATCCACGATGTTGTGGATCGGTTGTTCAAGGATGCAGGTGTAGAGTATGAGAGAGTCAGCAAACGCGGCGAGCGTTACAGCATTGCGGATGAAATCTATAACGAATTTTCAGGCTGGCATGATTATCCGTGGGATTAGTTGTTCCCTTAAACTGAAAGAGCCGGGAGCTCCAAGCCCGGCTCTTCCAGTTTCTAAGGAGGAGAAGAGATTGCAACTGTATCATCGGCTCGTAAACCATGCTTGATGTTCCCCCTACGAAAAACAAACGATTGAGCGACGTTTTTCATGAGAATTTCTTAATCACGTTGTTTTCGCTGTGTTTTATCAAGAATCAAGAGAGCGACCTGCAGCAGGTCGCTCTCTGGTTCAGACGCGCGCAGAGATACTTCCCAGTCAACTTTGGTTTCAGTTCATTGGGGTCTAAATAGATTTCCACATATCCGCAATTTGGGCAGGCGAACGCGCGCGAGACCTTTGTCGCTACTCTGAGCATCCCCGTTTGTTTTTTCGATACGTATGCCGATGAGCCGCTCCCCGACCAGCTCATAGTACCTTCGTCCATGGGCGTCTTGCATTTCGGGCAGGCAGTTGTTTCCATCGCAGTTTCTCCTTTGAGTTTAGTCTCAAGCACGGATTTGTTGGCAACAAAGAGATTCTAACCCATTTGCGAGTCTCTCACTTGCGCCGAACCTTTGTGAAGCGCTGATCATTACCCATCCAAACCGTAGAACTTAATTTCAGGTAAGATTGGCTCCAGGCTGTATTTTATTCTTGGGAGTTCCGATGAAAACAAAAGAAGAGATTGTGCGCAACTGGCTGCCGCGCTATACCGATACGCCGCTCAATGGGTTTGGCAAGCATATTTTGCTCGTCAATTTCGAGTCTTATTTACACACGTTCTCAGAATGGTTCAACGTTCCCGTTCGAGGCGAGGGTAAACCTATGCCCACTGTTACGGCAGAAGGCATCACGCTCATCAACTTCGGGATGGGGAGCGCCAATGCCGCCACCATCATGGACCTGTTGAGCGCGATCAAGCCGCAAGCCTGTCTCTTCCTCGGCAAATGCGGCGGACTCAAAAAAAAGAGCAAAGTTGGAGATTTGATTCTGCCGATCGCGGCAATTCGCGGCGAGGGCGCCTCAGACGATTACTTTCCATCCGAAGTGCCAGCCTTGCCCGCCTTCAATCTTCAAAAAGCCGTTTCGGCGACGATTCGCAACCGTATGCGAGATTACTGGACCGGCGCCGTATACACAACCAACCGACGCGTCTGGGAGCATGACGATGAATTCAAGAAATATCTGCGGCGTATTCGCGCGATGGCGATTGACATGGAAACCGCCACGCTCTTCATTGCCGGCTTCTATAACAAAATTCCAACAGGCGCCTTATTGTTGGTATCCGATCAGCCGATGATCTCGAGCGGCGTTAAAACCGCAAAAAGCGACAAGAAAGTGACGCAGGAGTATACGGATATGCATCTGCGCATCGGTATTGATTCGCTTAAGGAACTGATCAATAAAGGGGAAGAGGTGAAGCACCTGCGATTTTAAACTCATCAGCCTGATTCACGCTGGAACTGACGGTATAATAGCCCAACTTGACGAGGCTCACATGATTCGAAAAACGTTCGAAAACGAAATCCAACAGCTAAAAGATGAAGTGCTCGCGCTGGGCGCCATGGTGGAGCAGGCGATCCTCGATTCGGTCGAAGCGTTAAAGAAGCGCGACGTGAAAACGTCCGAGAAGGTCTTTCAGGAAGATCAGCAGATTAACCAGAAACGATTCGATATCGAAAATACGTTAATGATTCTGATTGCCACGCAGCAACCGATGGCGCGCGATTTGCGCCTGCTGGCTTCGACAATGGAAATTATCTCGGAGTTGGAGCGCATGGGCGACTACGCCAAAGGGATCGCGAACATCAATATCCGCATGGGCGACACGCCTTTACTCAAGCCGCTGATCGATATTCCGCGCATGGCGCAGATCGGCGTGGATATGCTTCATCGCGCGCTGGCTGCCTTTGTCAATGAAGACGTCGAGGCGGCACGCGCCATCCCGATTCAAGACGACGAAGTAGACGCGCTCTATAATCAAGTGTACCGCGAGCTGATGATGTTCGTCATTCAGGACCCCAAGGCGATCGAACGCGCCAACTGGCTTTTGTGGGTGGCGCATAACCTTGAACGCGTCGCCGACCGCGTAACGAATATTTGCGAGCGGACGGTGTTTATTGTGACCGGCGAAATGAAAGAGATCAAATCGTCGGACGATGAGTTTTGGCAGGGACAAACTTCGTAGCCTGCGCCGGCGCAATTTTGCTTACCCCATTCTTCCCGTAAGATACGCCTCTGTGATTTCATTTCGCGGATTGGTAAACATCGAGTTCGTATCTCTAAACTCAACGAGTTCGCCCAGCCAGAAGAAACCGGTCTGGTCGGAGATGCGTGCGGCTTGTTGCATGTTATGCGTAACGATGACGATAGTGTAATCCCGCTTCAACTCAGCAATTAATTCTTCGATCCGCAGCGTGGCGATCGGGTCGAGCGCAGAGGTGGACTCGTCCATCAAAATCACCTCGGGCTGCACCGCAATAACGCGAGCGATACACAGGCGTTGTTGTTGTCCCAACGCCAAACTGAGCGCGTCGGCTTTGAGATCGTCTTTCACATCGTCCCAGAGGGCGGCGCGTTCGAGGCTTTCGCGAACAACTCGATCGAGGTTAACATTCATGCCCATCACGCGCGGACCGAAGGCTACGTTATCATAAATGGATTGGGGGAACGGATTCGGCTTCTGAAACACCATACCCACGCGCTGACGCAAGTTGACCACGTCCATCGTTTCCGTGTAGATGTCTTTGCCGTTGAGCAGAATCGTCCCTTCGACGCGAGCGCTGGCGATCGTGTCGTTCATCCGGTTCAAACAACGCAAGAACGTAGACTTTCCGCATCCCGATGGACCGATCAGCGCCGTCACCTGCCGAGGTTGAATTTCTAAACTAACGTTCGAAAGGATTCGGTTCTGCCCATAATAGAAGTTGAGTCCTTGGACGGAGAAGGCGGATGAGACGGCGGCCATACAGCGATTTTATCAAAGAAAAGGAATAGTCCGTACGAATGGATGAAATTACTCGAGGCAGATTCTTTCATCAGGAAACCGCTTTCGGCTATAATTTCCGCTAATGAAACGCGTTCTGACTGCACTTTTCCTTTTCTCGTTTGTCGCCGTCTCTTGCAATTTACTCTCCTCGCGTCCTTCATCAAATTTGCCGACAATATATATCGAAAACAAAGGTTCGGACACATTAGTCAACCTTGCGCTGGCATGGGCGGAGCGCTATCAAGAGAAACATGCGGATGTGCGCATCTCCGTTACAGGCGGGGGATCTGGCACCGGCATTGCCGCGCTCATCAACAATACGGTGGATATTGCGAACATGTCGCGCGAGATCAAGCCGGAAGAGTTGGCGGAAGCGCGCGCGAAAGGAGTGAATCCCATAGAATATGTCATCGCGCGCGATGCGATCGCGGTAATCGTGAATCCTGAAAACCCCGTTTCGAATTTGACGCTTCAGCAACTTTCAGATATTTACAGCGGCAAGATTAACAACTGGAGCGAAGTCGGCGGCGAAGATCGCCCGATTGTTCGTCTTTCGCGCGAGACGAACTCCGGCACGCACATTTACTTCCTAGAGACAGTCTTACGTTTGGGACGCGAAGGCGACGCAACGTTGTTTTCAACCGATACGTTGTTGCTGCCCTCGTCTGAAGGGATTATCCTTGAAACGCGGCAAAATCCGAACGCCATTGGCTACGATGGTTTAGGATATGTACCGAACGACCTAAAGATGGTCGCCATTGCGGAAGGTCCTAATTCCTCGTATGTGTTACCATCTATTGCGACGGTGAACGATGGAAGTTACCCGATTGCGCGCGACCTCTACCTGTATTCTAACGGCGAACCGACGGGCGCTCTTGCCGATTATCTCGCGTGGATTCTTTCGGAGGAAGCGCAAAGAATTGTGGCTGAACTCGGCTTTGTGCCTGTTGAGTAATTTTTTATACGCGAAAGGCGCAAAGATCATGGAGGCTTTTTATGCGGCGCAACTCGACAACCTCTTAACTTTGTGTTCTTCGCGGTACAGAAAAGAAAATGGAAAAATCTTTAACTTGGCGTGAATTCATCGTCACGCGCGCGATCCAAGCCTCAGGGTATTCCGCAATTGTGTTCGTCGCGCTGATCTTTTTCTTCCTCCTGCGCGAGGGCGCTCCCGCTTTAACCGACGTGAAACTTTCCACGCTCTTCAGCGCGCGCTGGTATCCCATCGAAGATTATTTCGGGGTTTTGCCGCTCATCACAGGCTCGCTCGTCGTTACTATCGGCGCGATGCTGATCGCCTTTCCGCTCGGAATCGGCACGGCGGTGTACATCTCAGAGATCGCGCCGCGCTGGATCCGCGAAATTCTCAAACCGCTAGTCGAATTGCTCGGCGGGCTTCCCTCCGTCGTATTGGGATTTTTGGGGATTCTGCTCGTCTCGCCGTTTCTGCGCGTCTTTCTCAACCTGCCGACGGGGCTGACCGCATTTACCGGATCGCTCCTCCTCGGCGGGATCGCCGTGCCAACCATCGTGTCGGTCGCCGAGGACGCGCTTGACGCGGTTCCGCGTTCATACCGCGAGGGCGCATGGGCGCTCGGTGCGACCCGCTGGCAGACGATCTGGTACGTGACCTTGCCCGCCGCGAAATCCGGCGTTCTGACCGCCGTGATGCTTGGAGTCGGACGCGCCATCGGCGAAACAATGACTGTGATGATGGTGACCGGCAACGCACCCGTGTTGGCGACCGCCTTGGGAAGTTGGTTCGCGCCAGCCCGCACGATGACCGCCACCATCGCCGCCGAAATGGGCGAAGTCGCCAACGGAAGCGCGCATTATCATGTGTTGTTCTTTATCGGCATCGTTTTATTCCTCATTTCACTGGGCGTGAACGTCGCCGCTTCGTCGGTTGTGTTCCGCGCAAAGAAACGCGCGGAGAGGATTTTGTCGTGAATTCGTATGGGCGAAATTGCCAGCCCATGAATGAGGCGAGAGTACCTCGCCCCTACGCAAATAACAGACATTATGAAACGCCCCTTCACCCCTAACCGCCGCCTCATTGAACGGATCGGTTTCGCCGGTCTCACGACAACGGCGCTCGTTACAACGCTGCCGATCGTCGGCACGATCGTTTATATTCTCATTCAAGGCGCGCCTGCGATCTCGCTGGAATTTCTGACGAGTTTTCCGCGCGATGGTATGCGTGCCGGCGGAATCTTGCCCGCCATTATCGGCACGTTGTATCTGGCGTTGGGCGTGTCCATTTTCGCCGTGCCTTTGGGGATTGCTGCGGCGATCTATCTGGCGGAATACGCTTCCGATACGCCTCTCACGCGGACGATTCGAATCGCCATTATCAATCTCGCAGGCATTCCGTCGGTGGTCTATGGCTTGTTCGGGCTGGGGCTGTTTGTGCTCTTCCTCAACTTTGGCACATCCATCCTCGCCGCCTCGCTAACGCTTTCGATCATGACGCTGCCGGTCATCATCAGCACTGCCGAGGAAGCGCTGCGCACAGTGCCGCAGTCATTTCGCACGGTGAGCGCTTCCCTCGGCGCGACGCGCTGGCAGACTATCCGCCGCATCGTGTTGAAGGAGGCGTTGCCCGGCATCCTCACCGGCGTGATCCTCGGTCTCGAACGCGCCGTCGGCGAGACGGCTCCCATCTTGTTTACCGGCGCGGCGTTCTTCTTACCGCGTCTCCCCAACTCGCCTTTCGACGCAACGATGGCGTTGCCATATCACTTGTTTGTGATCTCTACGCAAGTTCCAAATATGCCGGTCCAAATTCAGTATGGCGTAGCGCTGACGTTGCTGGCGTTTGTGTTGACGATGAACCTCGTCGCTACCGTGATCCGTTCGCGAGCGCGCGCCAAACGGCAGTGGTAAATCTATCGTCAATCGTAAATCATAAATGCATAAGATCATCATCGAATCTCTCTCCTTACAATACTCCGACGGCACCGAGTCGTTGCGCGATGTGAGCTTCGGTATTCACCAGAACGCGGTGACGGTCTTGTTCGGTCCAGCGGGAGGCGGGAAGTCAACCTTGTTGCGCTGTCTAAATCGGCTCAACGACCTCGCCGAAGTCAAAGCCTCGTCCGGACGCATCCTGATTGACGGCGAAAATATCCTCGACCCCAAAATAGATGTGATCGCGTTGCGCCGCAAGGTCGGTATGGTGTTTGCCCGTCCAGTGCCATTGCCGATGAGCATCCGCGACAATGTGACTTATGGGCTGGAACTCGCCGGCGAGAAACGCCGCGCTAAATTAGACGAAGCGGTTGAACGCAGTTTAACACTCGCCGCGATTTGGGACGAGGTGAAAGACCGCCTGGACACGCTCGCCGTCGCCCTTTCCGGCGGACAGCAACAGCGCGTCTGCTTGGCGCGCGTGTTGGCGCTTCAACCTGAAATCATTTTGCTCGATGAACCAACCTCGGGACTCGACCCGATCTCCACCGGCAAAGTCGAAGCCGCGCTGCAAGAACTCAAAAAAGAGTACACCGTCGTCCTCGTGCCTCATTCTGTGCAACAGGCGGGACGCACAGCCGATCACGCGGCGTTCTTTTTGCAAGGCGAACTGGTCGAGTACGGCGAAGGCAAATCTCTCTTCACTGCGCCCAAGCAAAAGAAGACAGAGGATTATGTGACGGGCAGATTTGGGTGATCGCCTCGTTCGGCGCGCACGAGGCGAGCGCCGTCCACACGGCGAACAGCCCGTACATTTTGAGGAAGTCTCGACGTGTGAGTGTCAGTTCAACTCCTTGCGCCAAGTATAGGCGAATGAGTTGAACTGCGAATTACCCCGTTATATTTGACAAATAGCGGCGGCTCCTCAGCCCCGCTTGCCTCATAGCGCTTTAGGCGCTCCTGCAACATCTCAACATACTTATAAAGTCTCAGCGCGCACGGGGTTTTTTATTGAGCCAAGCCCTTCGATCTCGACCTCAACCACATCGCCATTTCTCAATTCATTGACTCCCGCCGGCGTGCCGGTGAAGATCAAGTCGCCGGGTTCCAGCGTCATCACGGATGAAATGTAGGCGACCAGCGTTCCCACATTGAAGATCATGTCGCGTGTGGACGCCATCTGGCGCATCTGCCCGTTGACGCGGCAGGTGATGACCGCATCGGACGGGTCAAAGTCGGTGTCTATCCATGGACCAAACGGACAGAACGTATCGAAACCTTTGGCGCGCGTCCATTGATTATCGGATTTTTGCAAATCGCGCGCGGTCACGTCGTTGCCGATGGTGTATCCTAAGATGTGCTTCTTCGCGTCATCGGCAGCAATGTGGCGCCCGCGTTTGCCGACGACGGCGACCAACTCCGCTTCGTGTTCCACTTGCGAAGACTGCGGCGGCAGGAGAATCGTTTCGCCATTGGAGATGACCGACGACGGCGGTTTTAGGAAGAGGAGCGGGACCTTCGGCGTTTCGTTGCCCAACTCTTTGGCGTGTTCCACGTAGTTGCGGCCCACGCAGACGATCTTGCCCGGCTCACACGGTCCGATCAGCCGCACGTCGGAAAGAGGCGTGAGAGCCTCCTGCCGGCGATAGCGCCCATAGATGTTCCCGCCGATCTCGCCGACCTTGTTGTCCAGCAACCACCCATATTTCTGCTTTTTACTGTCTCGTGTTTCGTAGCGAACGATGCGCATATTTCCTCCGGGCGCAAGTGTATCATGATGTATAATAGCGGCGCGGGCGCTTAGCTCAGTTGGTTAGAGCGCTTCTTTTACACAGAAGAGGTCAGGGGTTCGAGTCCCTTAGCGCCCATTGATGAAAACTTCCGAAGCCGCTTTGACCTCGGAAGTTTTTGCTTTATCGTTCAAATAAGACGCAGGCTGCTTCCTTTACAATAATCAAGCAAGGTGATCACGATGGAATGAGGTCTTGAAATCGAATAACGACGAGCATGGCGCCCATGGCAAAGCCGTTGTTGAGGAAGTGCAGGATGATGCTGGGCCACAATGAATTGGAGCGGTGATACACGTATCCCAACACTGCGCCCAGCACGAAGGTCGGGATGAACGAAACGGGATCGAGATGCGCGGCGGCAAAGATACCAGAACTCAGCAAGAGCGCGGCGACCCAACCATAACGTTGTCGAAATCCTTGAAATAAAAATCCCCTGAAAAACATTTCTTCCACAAACGGCGCGACGATCACGGCGGCGAGAATCAACCAGATGGGCGATTTGAGTTCGGAGAACATTTTCATCATCGCTTCTCCCTGCGTGTTCGCGCCGAGATACGTTAAGAGCAAGTTATGCGCTATGATGAGCGGATATGAGATCGCGATCAATCCGCACCCCAAGCCCATCGTGAGCGAATCGAATTTGACGAAGCCGAGAAGCCCGGGGCGGATGCGCTTCCACGCGAAAATGATCAGCACCGGCAGGAGATAGATCATTTCGGCGAACATGACTCCTGCGCCGCGCGCAAACTGTTTCGCTTCCTCTTCAAACAGGAACGCGACCACGAGCATGCCGACACTGATCAATATCAACAATACGACGCCGAGCCACGTATCGAGGATCGACCATGGGACTTCTCGCGCTTCTTGCCTGACCTCAACCCGATTCTCTTCCATCAGCCTTCTCCTAATTCTCGATAAATAACCCATTGACCTTTGCGGTCGTCTACGTTCTTCATCGCACGGTCATAATAAATATCGAAAATTTGAGTTGAATCCACGCGTACGCGAAAATAAAACCTGCCCACGTTCAACGACCCGCGATTGGACGCCACAGCCGCGTGCTCGGGCTGCATGTTGCGAGCCATCCGTCCACGCCGCTTGAAATCTGTCCATGCCGAGAGCATTTCGATCACGCGATAAGTTTTGCCTTCCCAGATAAATCCATTCGGGCAGGTGGGACTCTTCTCCAGCGCGGGAGGGGAATCGAAAATGACTTCAATTGGACGATCTAAAAAGTGAAGCGGGGTGAATTCCATGTCTCGATTATCGCACAAGTCTTGATACTTTCTTGATGTTCTTCCAGCCTTCCTTAACCCCAATTTGACATACAACTGAATACACTGCATCCAATGGAGGCACGCATGAATGACATTCTCTTTGTTGGATTGACCCTTTTGTTTTTCGCGCTCACCTTTGGCTTGCTCGCCATTTGTGACAACCTGATGGAGAACAAATGAACGCATTGTATGTGATCACGGGCGTAATCACTTTACTTTTGTTTGGCTATCTCGTTTTAGCCTTATTGAAACCAGAATGGTTTGGATAAGATGAATATTTACGATTGGCTTCAGATATTATTTTACCTGACTGTGTTGTTCGCTTTGGTCAAACCGTTGGGCGGATACATGGCGCGCGTCTATCAAAACGAGCGCACCTTCCTTGACCCGATTCTTGGTCCTGTGGAACGATTCATGTACCGCGCCTCAGGCGTGGACTCGAAAGCGGAGATGAACTGGAAAACTTACGCCGTTGCGATGCTGTTGTTTAATGCCCTTGGCTTATTGGCTGTCTATCTCCTGCAACGAATTCAGTTTTTGTTGCCGTTGAATCCGCAGGGCTTTGGCGCGGTGACGCCTGATTCTTCATGGAACACAGCCGTCAGTTTTGTGACCAACACCAACTGGCAGGGTTACGGCGGCGAGACAACGATGAGTTACCTGACCCAGATGCTGGCGATGACGGTGCAGAACTTCGTCTCCGCCGCGACGGGCATGGCGGTTCTCGTCGCGTTGATTCGCGGGATCATCCGTCACAACACAAAAGAAGTTGGGAACTTCTGGGTTGATTTAACCAGAAACACACTATATATCCTTGTGCCGCTTGCGCTGGTTCTCGCGCTGGCTTTGATTTCGCAAGGCGTTGTGCAAACTTTCAACGAATCTCAAACCGCCTCATCGCTTCAATCGGGCGAACAGACGATTGCGGTCGGTCCAGCCGCTTCGCAGATCGCCATCAAACAACTCGGCACAAACGGCGGCGGATTCTTCAACACCAACTCCGCGCATCCGTTTGAGAACGCGACGCCGTTTTCAAATTTTCTGGAGATGCTCGCCCTCTTATTAATTCCCGCCGCGCTTTGTTACACCTACGGGAAGATGATCCGCGACACGCGCCAGGGATGGTCACTGCTGATCGCCATGACGATTGTTTTCGTCTCTTTACTGGGAGTGACGGTTTGGTCGGAGAAAACAGCCAACCCTGCGATAGAGGCGTTGGGCGTCGTGGGCGGGAATATGGAAGGTAAGGAAGTCCGCTTTGGGATTGTGAACTCCGCTTTGTGGACGACCGCCACCACGTCCGTGTCGAATGGCGCGGTCAACTCGATGCTCGATTCATACATGCCGCTGGGCGGACTCGTGCCCATGTGGCTGATGCAACTCGGCGAAATTATTTTCGGCGGAGTCGGTTCTGGGCTGTATGGCATGTTGGCGTTCGTCATCATCGCCGTGTTTGTGGCGGGGCTGATGGTCGGGCGCACGCCTGAATATCTCGGCAAAAAGATAGAGGCATACGAAATGAAAATGGCTTCGCTCGTGATTCTTGTTCCTGTGATCGTTACGCTGGTTGGAACAGCCATCGCGTTGATGAACGAAGCGGGCAGAGCCACGATCTTCAACCCGTCGGCGCATGGGTTCAGCGAAGTGTTGTATGCGTTTTCATCCACGGCGGCGAACAACGGCTCGGCGTTTGCTGGGCTGGGTGCGAATAATCCGTTTTACAACACGGCATTGGGACTCGCCATGTTGATCGTTCGCTTTTGGCTGGCGGTTCCGATATTGGCGGTCGCGGGTTCGCTGGCGAATAAGAAGAAAACGCCCGTCAGCGGCGGCACATTGCCCACGCATACACCTTTATTTATCGGCTGGTTGATCGGCGTTATCGTCATCGTCGGCGCGTTGAGTTATTTGCCCGCGCTGGCGTTGGGTCCGATCGTGGAACATTTGATGATCTTCAAATAGTCATGTCGTTGCGAGCCGTTGGTCGAGACGCAAGCAGTCGAGACCATAAGGCGAAGCAACCCC